>CAZHSL010000350.1:0-3426 GCA_964535185.1 uncultured Corynebacterium sp. | reverse complement strand
GCGGCTTCGCGCTCGGCGGCCTCCGCGGCGGCGATCTCCTCCTCCGTCGGGCCGACCTCGATCGAGATGGCACCGGCGACGGGGGCGAGCGCGGGCTCGGCGTCCTCGGTGGCGGCCTCGGCGGACGGGATCCCGACGGCGGGGGCGACGACGGGGGCGATCAGCGACGGGGCCGCATCGGCCTGGGGGGCGTCGGCCTGGGTCTCGGCGGTCGCGGCGGTGGCGCCGCCGAACAGCATCGCGGCGGCCATCGCCGCGCCGGCGCCGGCACGGCCCGCACGGGTGGCGGGGGTCACGGCGCGCATGGTGCGACGGTGGGTGTGGTTCGCAGTCTTCGACACGTATGGCTCCCAGCCCCCGGGACGTTGCCCTCGCGCGTATGGACGTCTCGCCTCCCGAACCGGTGCGCGACGGGGCTCTCCGGCGGGAGTGCCACGGCTCTTCCCGCCGCGGCACGCCCTCGAGACTAGGGGGACGACGTGCCGGTCGTCAGGGTGACTGGAAGGTTCTGGAAAGACCTTGACGGAGCCTTTACCCGGCGGTGAGCGGGGTCACGTGGAGCTGATCTGCGACGACCTCCGTCACCGCGACCTCTCCCCCGTCGGGCCCCGTGAGCACGATGCTGCCGCCCACCCGCTCGACGCCCAGCTCGACTCCCGGAAGAATGCCGTGACGTGCGAGTTCGCCGAGCAGCTCGACATCGCTCTGCACCCGCTCGCCGATCCGTGCCAGGCGCACGCGGAGGCTCTGGCCGTCGGCGACGCTCTCGCTCAGCTCCCGGGTCGCGCTGGAGGACTCTTTACCCGCCGCTGTGGCCTGGCTCTCGTCGATCCCGAGGGCCGCGAGGCCGGGGATCGGGTTGCCGTAGGGGTCGAGGTACGGGGGTGCGACCTGGTGCGCGATGTGCTTCTCGACCTCGTGGCTCATCACGTGCTCCCAGCGGCAGGCCTCCTCGTGGACGTGCGCGTAGTCCAGCCCGATCACGTCCAGGAGGTGCCGCTCCGCCAGGCGGTGCTTGCGCATCACGTCCGTGGCGACCTCGGAGCCCTCGGCCGTGAGCCGGATGCGCCGCTGGTCGTCGAGGTACAGCAGACCGTCCCGCTCCATCCGCGCGACCGTCTGGGAGACGGTGGGCCCCGAGTGGCCGAGCCGCTCGGCGATCCGGGCCCGCATCGGGGCGATGCCGGCCTCGTGGAGCTCGAACACCGTCTTCAGGTACATCTCGGTGGTGTCGATGAGATCTCCGGACACAGGGTCCCCTCCTTGGTCGGGCGCACGGCGGCTTCCGCACAGCTTAGTCGGCGCGTCGACACGCGGAGCCCTGTTCGCCCGGGGCGAGCACCGGGCGGGCAGGACGCGGCGCCTGCGGCGTGGGCATCGGGCCGGCTGCGGCGCGGGCGGGGCGCGGGACCGGGGACCGGAGTCGGCGCCCGTTCACAGGAGCATCCCGGCCAGGTGCAGCAGCACGCCGAGCCCGTTGAGCAGGACGTGGGCGAGGACGCACACCCACAGCCGCCGCCAGCGCCGCCACATGAGGCCCAACGCGATCCCCGTCGTGCCCTGGAGCGCGACCGCCTGGGCGGCGCTCGCCCACAGCGGGCCCTCGCCGTGGCTCGGGGCGTGCATCAGGCCGAACAGCAGCGAGGCGAGCAGCAGCCCGCTCCACGGGCCCAGCAGGCTCTCGAGCCGGGTCTGCAGGAAGCGCCGGTACACCAGCTCCTCGCCGAGCCCTGCGGTGATCGCGGTCGCGACGGCGGCGGCCACGAGCAGCGCCGGGGGCGGCCAGACGGCGGGCGTCCCGGAGGAGAAGGGGCCGACGGTCGCGAGGACCGCGAGCACGAGCGGTGGCAGCAGCAGCGGCCACCGCGACGTGGCGGGACGGTCGACGGCGACCGAGGGACCGACGCGACGTGCGGAGAGCGCGAGCACCGCCGTCGGCACGAGCAGGAACATCACCGCCTTCAGCAGCACGTAGTCCTCGGGCAGCGGCAGCAGCGGGACCAGCAGCGGGAAGGCGAGCACCAGGGCGAGCAGGAGCGCGGTCTCGGCGCGGACGGCGCGCGGACGGCGGACCACGGCCTCGGCCCGGCCCGTCCCGCGAGGCAGGAGCACGGTCAGCAGCGCGGCGGCGAGGGCGGGCACCAGCAGCAGGGGCACCGGGCGCGGCGCATAGCCCGGGTCGGAGGAGACGACCACCCCGCCCGGGCTGTGCAGGAGGGTGATCGCGATCGCGAGGAGGAACACCGCGGCCAGCAGCGCGACGACGAACGGTCGGTCCGGGGACGCGGGGCGCTCCCCTTCGTGGGACGCGCCGAAGGCGGTGCGGGCGCGGACGGTGCTCATGGCACGATCCTCCCGTCCCATACCGGATCGCGCCTCCTCCGCCCGGAGGAGATCGGCGCCGCCGACGGTTCGCCGCGGCCGCTGCGCCCGCAGCGCAGCGCGCCCCGGACCCGCGAAGGGCCCGGGGCGCGCTCACCGGTGGACCGGTGGGTGCGGGACGCTCAGGAGAGTCCCTTGATGATCTCGCGCATGAGATCAGCGGTCTCGGTGGGCGTCTTGCCCACCTTGACGCCGGCGGCCTCGAGGGCCTCCTTCTTCGCCTGGGCGGTGCCCGCGGAGCCGGAGACGATGGCGCCGGCGTGGCCCATGGTCTTGCCCTCGGGAGCGGTGAAGCCCGCGACGTAGCCGACGACCGGCTTGGTGACGTTGGCCTTGATGTACTCGGCCGCGCGCTCCTCGGCGTCGCCGCCGATCTCGCCGATCATCACGATGCCGGCGGTGTCCGGATCGTTCTCGAACGCCTCGAGGGCGTCGATGTGGGTGGTGCCGATGACCGGGTCGCCGCCGATGCCGATGGCGGTGGTGAAGCCGATGTCGGACAGCTCGTACATCATCTGGTAGGTCAGGGTGCCGGACTTGGAGACCAGGCCCAGCTTCCCGGCGCCGGTGATGTTGGACGGGGTGATGCCCGCGTTGGACTTGCCGGGGCTGATCAGGCCCGGGCAGTTGGGCCCGATGATGCGGGTCGTGCCCTTGGTCTGCGAGTAGTTGAAGAACTCGGCGGCGTCCTTGACCGGGATGCCCTCGGTGATGATCACCAGGAGCTCGATCCCGGCGTCGATCGCCTCGAGCGCGGCGGACTTGGCGAACTTCGGCGGCACGAAGACCACCGAGACGTTCGCGCCGGTGGCCTCCATGGCCTCCGTGACGCTGCCGAAGACGGGCACCTCGGTGCCGCCCTCGAAGGCGACGGACTGGCCGGCCTTGCGCGGGTTCACGCCGCCGACGATGTTCGTGCCGGAGTCGAGCATGCGCTGGGAGTGCTTCATGCCCTCCGAGCCCGTCATGCCCTGGACGATGACCTTGCTGTTCTCATCAAGGAAGATAGACATGTCGGGTGCTGCTCACTTTCCTGCGGCGGCG
>CAZHSL010000349.1:2343-3437 GCA_964535185.1 uncultured Corynebacterium sp. | reverse complement strand
CCGCCCCTCGGGGCCCACACCTCGGCGATCGCCCCTCGCAGGTCATCCCCGCGGCGGCCGCCGGCTCAGTCTTCGGGGTAGGCCTCGACATCGGGCCGGACCGCGGCCGCGCGCGCCTCGACGGCGGAGCGGACGATGTCGTCCAGGCCGTGCTCGGACTTCCAGCCCAGCGTGCCGGCGATGCGCTCCCCGGAGCAGATCAGCCGGGCCGGGTCGCCGGCGCGGGCCTCACCGATCTCGGGCGTGATCTCGATGCCCTTGGCGCGGGCGATCGCGTCGATCACCTCGAGCACGCTGGACCCCTCGCCGGTGCCGACGTTGAAGGTGCGGTGCGGGCGCTCCTCACCGCGCAGGTAGTCCAGGGCGGCGATGTGGGCATGGGCGAGGTCGAGCACGTGGACGTAGTCGCGGATGCAGGTGCCGTCGGGGGTGTCGTAGCCGTCCCCGAACACCACCGGGGGCAGGCCCTTCTCGAGCCGGTCCAGCACGATCGGCACCAGGTTCATCACCGCGGTGTCCGCCAGCTCGGGCCAGCCGGCGCCGGCCACGTTGAAGTAGCGCAGGGCGACGGTGCGCATGCCGTGGGCGCGCTCGGCGTCGGCCAGCATCCACTCCCCCACGTACTTGGTCGCGCCGTAGGGGTTGATCGGCTGCGGCGCGAGCTCCTCGGTGACCAGGTCGACGTCGGGCATGCCGTACACCGCCGCCGAGGACGAGAACACGACGTCGCGCACCTCCGCGCTCGCACAGGCGGCCAGCACGTTGGCGAGGCCGGCGATGTTGTCGTGCCAGTACATCTCGGGGTTCTCGACGGATTCGCCGACCTGCTTGTGGGCGGCGAAGTGGATCACCGAGTCGGCGCCCGAGGCGCGCATCCGGAAGGCGAGCTTCTCGCGCGCATCCGGGAGGGTCACGTCGAGCTCGAACAGCTCCGCCCCCTCGGTGCGTCGGCGCAGGCCCGTGGAGAGGTCGTCGACCACGACCACCTCCTGCCCCTGCTCGAGCAGGAGTCGCACCACGTGCGATCCGATGTATCCGGCGCCACCGATCACGAGAGTCGTCATGGTGCGATCCTACCGGGCACGGCGCCGACT
>CAZHSL010000349.1:0-2243 GCA_964535185.1 uncultured Corynebacterium sp. | reverse complement strand
CCGACTGCCGGCCGCACCGATCGACGCGGCCGGCAGCCGACGCGGCCGGACGCCGGCGTCGGTCCGTCGTGCCGCGTCAGCTCCAGGAGCTGGAGACGGGGCGTCCCTCGTTGTAGCCGGCCGCGCTCTGCAGGCCGATCACGGCCCGCTCCCGGAACTCGGCCGTGTCGGAGGCACCCGCATACGTGTACGAGGAGCGGACCCCGGCGGTGATCTCGTCGAGCAGGTCCTCGACCCCGCCGCGGCCCTCGGCGAGGAACATGCGCGAGGTGGAGATGCCCTCCTCGAACAGTCCCTTGCGGGCGCGGGCGAAGGCGTCCTCGTGCGCGGTGCGGTGCGAGACCGCGCGCTTGGAGGCCATGCCGAAGGATTCCTTGTAGCGCCGTCCGCTCTCGTCGGTGCGCATCTGGCCGGGCGACTCGTAGGTGCCGGCGAACCAGGACCCGATCATCACGTTGGACGCGCCGGCGGCGAGCGCGAGCGCGACGTCCCGGGGATGGCGCACCCCGCCGTCGGCCCAGACGCTCCCGCCGAGCCGGCGCGCCTCGGCCGCGCACTCCATCACGGCGGAGAACTGGGGGCGGCCCACCCCGGTCATCATCCGGGTGGTGCACATGGCGCCCGGCCCGACGCCGACCTTGACGATGTCGGCTCCGGCCTCGATCAGCTCGCGCGTGCCCTCGGCGGTGACGATGTTGCCCGCCGCGAGCCGCACGTCCGTGCCCTCGCGGGGTCCGAGCACCCCGCGCGCGGTGCGCAGCGCCTCGATCATCCTGTCCTGGTGGCCGTGGGCGGTGTCGAGCACGATGACGTCGGCCCCGACCTCGACGAGCTCACGCACGCGGGCGGCGACGTCGGCGTTGACGCCGACGGCGACCGCGATGCGGAGCCGACCCCGGGCGTCCGTGGCGGGGCGGTAGATCGTCGAGCGCAGCACCCCGGTGGCGGTGAGGACGCCGCGCAGCACGCCGTCCTCGTCCACGACGACGGCGGCATCGTGATGGGTGGCGGCGATCCGGGCGTGCAGCTGCGCGGGATCGACGCTGAGGTCCGCCGGGCGCAGCACGGGCACGTCCTCGCTGAGCACCTCCCCCACCTCGGAGAAGGAGTCGCGTCCCGCGATCTCCTCCGCGGAGACGGTGCCGAGGGGACGCCGCTGGTCGTCGACCACCACGACGATGCCGTGGGGCCGCTTCGGCAGGAGGTCCGCGGCCTGGCCGAGGGTGCCGGAGACGGTGAGGGTCAGCGGATGGTCGACCAGCAGATCACGGGACTTCACCGAGCGCACGATCGAGTCGATCCGCTCCGCAGAGAGGTCCTGGGGGAGCACCGCGAGGCCGCCTCGACGGGCCATCACCTCCGCCATGCGACGACCGGTCACGGCCGTCATGTTGGCGGCGATCAGCGGGATCGTGGTGCCCGAGCCGTCGTCGCTGGCGAGATCGACGTCGAAGCGCGAGGTGACCGCCGAGCGGTTCGGGAGGAAGAAGCAGTCGTCGTACGTGAGGTCGGTCGACGGCGTGTGGATCAGATGCATGACCCCAGGATACGGATCGGTCTGCGCGCCACCTCCACGACCCCCGCACACGTCGCTGCACGACGCGGGGAGGTCGTGAATCTAGGATGGGGCGCATGACGGACCACTCCTCGGAATCTCGCCGCAGGCGCCGTCGGTCCGGCAGACATCAGCAGCCGGCCCGTCGACGCGCTTCACCGCTGCCGCCGGACGAAGCGCGTCGGAACCGGGACGCCGCCTTCGGCACGTCCGGTCAGAAGCGCACCTGGGTGGGGGGCGGCACGCCCTCCACCCCCTCCACCGACGGCCCGTCCGACGACTCGTCGACGGAGCCTCGATCACGGGCCTCCTCCCCTCGGGGCGAGGGCACCGCCGCGCCCGCGGGGTCTGCCGACTCGTCCGCCGGCTCCGCGCCCTGCGACGCCCGACTCTCGCCGGCAGCGGACGAACCAGCGCCCGAGCAGCCCGCGCCGCGCGCCCGCGGCCGGCGCGCCGCCTTCCCGCTCGATGAGCTCGCCGAGTCCCCGGCCGACGCCGCGCGGCCCTCCGATGCGCAGCCGGGCGGTGCCGACAGTCCGGCGACCGCCGCCCGCGGCCGCCGGGCGGCCCTTCCCGTCGACCGGTCCGGGGAGCAGGACGCGTGGGCCGCGTCCTCCGCCGCCGGCCCCGCCGCACGCTCCTCACAGCCGGAGGAGCCCGCGGAGCCGGCCCCGGCCGCGCCTGCGTC
>CAZHSL010000348.1:0-3441 GCA_964535185.1 uncultured Corynebacterium sp. | reverse complement strand
TGTTGCGCACTCTGATGACCTCGAAGATCCACCGGGCCACCGTCACGCAGGCAGACCTGCACTACGTGGGCTCGGTCACGATCGACCCCGATCTCACCGAGGCCGCGGGCCTGGTCGAGAACGAGCAGGTCTCGATCGTGGACATCACCAACGGCCATCGCCTGGTCACCTACGTCATCGAGGGCGAGCGCGGCAGCGGCGTGATCGGCATCAACGGCGCGGCGGCGCATCTGGTCGCCCCCGGGGACCTGGTGATCATCATGGCCTACGGGCAGCTCGACGCGGAGGAGATCGCCTCCCATCGGCCGCGCGTGGTCCATGTGGATCGCGACAACCGCATCGTCGCACTCGGGGACGACGGCGCTCAGCCGGTCCCCGGGATGGACGACCAGGTCGACGGCCGCACCTCGCGCGGCATGCGCTGAGACCCGGCCCCGCGCGCCCGACGGCCCGGCGCGTCGACCCCGCCGCGCACGGGATCGGCGGGTCGGCGCTGTCCGCGACGTGGCCACGGGAAGCCCCTTTCCCGCTGGCGGACTAGGATCTGCACGGTGATCGTTCCGTCCTCCTCCGTGCCGCTGTGAGCGGGGTCCTCGCCGGCTTCTTCATCGTCTGGGCCATGATCGGCGTGGGCTGGGTGGTGGGGCGCAGCGGCGTCCTCGGCCCCCACGGGCGCTACGTCCTGAACCGCTCGACCTTCTTCGTCGCCTCCCCCGCGCTCGTGCTCGTGGGGCTGCTCGAGTCCGATGTCCGCGCAGTGCTCTCGCTGCCGATGCTGGTCGCCGGGATCTCAGGGCTCACCACCGGGGCCCTGATGGTCCTCGCGGTCGCGCTGTTCACCCAGCGGCGCGGCCCCGATCTGGTGGTCGCGGCCATCAGCGGCTCCGTCGTCAACGGCGCGAACATGGGCTTCCCGATCGCGGCCTACGTGCTGGGCGACATCTCCCACGCCCTGCCGGTGATCCTGTTCCAGCAGGCGGTGTACACGCCGCTGTACCTCTTCGTGCTGCACCGGGTGACCTCCGATCCGGCGGCCGGCCCTCCCGGCGTGCTGCGCAGCATCGTCGCGAACCCCACCATCATCGCCTCCTCCGTCGGCCTGCTGCTGGTGCTGGTGGGGGTGCGGATCCCGCCCGTCGTGCTCGAGCCGGTCAGATCGCTCGCCGATATGGCGATCCCCGCGATGCTCCTGGCCTACGGCCTGTCCCTGTACGGCTCGCGCCCGCTCGCGAAGGACGACGGCTACCGCGGGCTGATCGCCGCCGCCTCCGCCTCGAAGCTGCTGCTGATGCCCGTGATCGCCCTGGGCGTGGGCCTGCTGCTGGGCCTGCGCGGCACCTCCCTGTACGAGGTGGTGGTGATGGCGGCGCTGCCCACGGCGCAGAACGTGTACGTGGCCGCCGCGCGGTACCGGGCCTCGGAGAACCTCGCCCGCGACACCGTGCTGATCACGACGATCGGCACGGTGCTGGTGCTGCTGCTGATCTCCGCCGTGCTCGGCGTCTGAGCGTCGTGCCCCCGCGCATGTGCGCCCCTGTGGAGCCCCCTGCAGGCATCCGTGCGGGCGCGGTAGGATGACCGGGTGACTGGACGGCTGCTGCTTATGCAGCCGCGTCGGACAAGGCCCGCGCCCACCCCGCGCTCCTGAGAGCGTGCCCGGTGCGCACGTGAGGCACCGACGCGGCTCCCCTCGCCTGCGCGAGGGTTTTTTCATGTCACGGACACCTGGCGGCACCCGCCGCACCGATCTTCCGGAGGACGATTCACCCATGAGCGAGGCCCCGCACCGATACACCGCCGCCGTGGCGGACGAGATCGAGCGCCGCTGGCAGCAGCGCTGGGACGAGGACGGCACCTTCTACGCCGACAACCCCGTCGGAGAGCTGCGCGGCTCGGCCGAATCGCTCGAGGCGGCGGCCGCGGCGACCACCTCTGCGGCGTCCGAGAAGATGTACATCATGGACATGTTCCCGTACCCCTCGGGGGCGGGGCTGCACGTGGGCCACCCGCTGGGCTACATCGCGACCGACGTGGTCGCCCGGCACCAGCGCATGCTGGGCAAGAGCGTGCTGTACACGATGGGCTACGACGCCTTCGGCCTGCCCGCCGAGCAGTACGCCGTCCAGACCGGCACCCATCCGCGCACCACCACCGAGGCGAACGTCGCGAACATGCGCCGGCAGCTGCACCGGCTGGGGCTGTCCCACGACCCGCGCCGGTCGCTGTCCACCACCGATCCCGAGTTCGTGAAGTGGACGCAGTGGATCTTCCTGCGCATCTTCGACTCCTGGTACGACCCCGAGGCCCCCAACGCCGACGGCATCACCGGCCGGGCGCGCCCCGTCGCGGAGCTGCGCGAGGAGCTGCGCAGCGGCGCGGTGGACCCCTTCGCGCTCGCGGACCGTCAGGGCATCGAGCTGCCTGCGGCCTGGCAGGGCCGCAGCATCGCCGACGTCACCGCCGCCGGCGATGCGGAGATCGCCGCGCTGGCGGACTGCTTCCGCCTGACGTACATCTCCGAGACCCCGGTGAACTGGTGCCCGGGCCTGGGCACCGTGCTGGCCAACGAGGAGGTCACCGCGGAGGGGCGCTCCGAGCGCGGCAACTTCCCGGTGTTCACCCGTCGGCTGCGGCAGTGGAACATGCGCATCACCGCGTACGCGGACCGGCTGATCGACGACCTGGAGCGGGTGGACTGGCCCGAGTCGATCCGGGCGATGCAGCGCAACTGGATCGGCCGCAGCCACGGCGCGCAGGTGACCTTCCCGGTCGCCGGCCTCGCCGGTCGCGACGAGGCGTCGTTCGACGTGTTCACCACCCGTGCGGACACGCTGTTCGGGGCGACCTTCTGCGTGCTCTCGCCCGAGCATGCGCTGCTGTCCGATACCGCGGCGCTGCCCGAGGCGTGGCCCGAGGGCACCGAGGCCGCCTGGACCGGGGGTGCGCAGAGCCCGCGCGCCGCGGTGAGCGCCTACCGGGCCCGGGCGGCCGAGCTCGGCGAGGACGAGCGCACCGCGGAGGACCGCGAGAAGACCGGCGTGTTCACCGGCCTGTGGGCGAGGAACCCGATGGACGGCCGCGAGCTGCCCGTGTTCACCGCGGACTACGTGCTCACGGGCTACGGCACCGGCGCGATCATGGCCGTTCCTGCCGAGGACGAGCGCGACTTCGAGTTCGCCGCCCGCTTCGACCTACCCGTGATCCGCACCGTGCGGCCCCCGGCCGACTTCGAGGGCGGCGCCTGGACCGGCGAGGGGGAGAAGATCAACTCCGCGAACGCGGAGCTGGACCTGAACGGTCTGGGCGAGCAGGAGGCGAAGGAGCGCGCCACCGCCTACGCCCAGGAGAAGGGCTTCGGCCGCGCGCGCACCACCTTCCGCCTGCGCGACTGGCTGTTCTCCCGCCAGCGCTACTGGGGCGAGCCCTTCCCGATCGTCTACG
>CAZHSL010000347.1:0-3441 GCA_964535185.1 uncultured Corynebacterium sp. | reverse complement strand
CCAGGGCGACGTCGTGGAGCATCAGGGGGCCGTCGGCGCCGATGCTCAGCGAGTGTGCGTCGGACTCACGCGGGGCACCGGACTCCGTGGTGCTCGGGATCGTGGGATCGAAGTCGGTCATTGCATCTCCTGTGTGGTGGGGGATTCTGACAAGTCGTAAGAAAAAGTCTCGATAGGGGTGCCCGGGCGGGAGGTCGGCGACCTCCGACGGGATCAGGGGGTGCCGGGCACAGTGTGCCCGGCGGGGCCGACGGTCGTCGACGCGCGGCAGTCCGAGCAGACACCGCGGTAGACGACGTCCGCGATCTCGACGTCGAAGCCGAGCGCGTCGTGCGGGATCAGGCAGGGCGCCTCCCCCACGGCGCAGGCGACGTCCTCGAGCCGGCCGCACTCGCGGCAGACCAGGTGGTGGTGGTTGTCGTGGCGATGGATCTCGTACTGCATGCTGCGCCCGCCCACGGCGACCCGGCGCACCAGTTCGGCGTCGGACAGCGCGTTGAGCACGTCGTAGACGGCCTGGCGGGACACGGTGCCCAGACGCTCACGGACATCGTGGGCGATGGTCTCCGCATCGGCATGCGGATGCGCCTCGACCGCCGCCAGCGTCGCGAGCCGCGGAGCGGTCACGCGCAGGCCCGCGCCCCGGAGGGCGGAGGTGTGGTCGACGGTCGTCATGCCCCCACGATAACCCCTTCTCTGGACATAATCAAAAGAACGTCATGGCCCAGAGAACGTCCGGGTCGTCTCTCCGCGCGTGCTCAGAGCGCGCGGAACGCGGCGCCCGGGTCCTGGGTGGCGAACTTCCCGCCGCTGACGTCCAGCAGCGCCCCGGTGATGTAGTCCGAGAGGTCGCTGGCCAGGAACAGGCACAGGTTCGCCACGTCCTGCGGCTCGCCCCAGCGCCGCACGCTCAGCTGGTCGAGCTTGGTGGAGGCGCCCGTCTCGTCGAGGGCGGCGAAGCCGTTCATCGCGGTGGGGATCATCCCCGGCGCGTAGGCGTTGGCGGTGATCCCCCAGGGGCCGAGCTCGCTCGCGAGCACCCGGGTCAGCTGCACCACCGCGGCCTTCGAGGCGCCGTAGGCGGCGGCGTCCACGCTGGGGATGATCGCCGCGAACGATGCCGCGTTGATGATGCGCCCCGCCTTCTGGCTCTTCATCAGCGGGATCACGGCCTGGCAGGTGTTCAGCACGCCGCGCACGTTGACGGCGAAGACCTGGTCCCACAGCGCCGGATCGAAGCTCTCCAGCGGCCCCTCGGCGTTGATGCCGGCGTTGTTGACCAGCACGTCGAGGCGCCCGTACCGCTGCTCGACGGTCGCGACCGCCTCCCGCACCTGCTCGGCGTCCGTGATGTCGCAGGCGAGCGCGAGGTCGGCGAGGGGCTCCTCGCGCAGATCCTCGAGAGCGGCCGGGTCGAGGTCGAGGGCGACCACGCGCGCGCCCTCGCGGTGGAAGGTCCGCGCGATGGTGCGGCCGATCCCCCGGCCCGCACCGGTGACGAGCACGACGCGCCCGGACAGGTCGATCTGCATGCTTCTCCTCGGTCGATGGGCGCGGAGGCGCGGAGGCGCTCTACGCTGGGCAGGACCCGGCGCTCCGGGTCCACGACGACAGCCTCGCCCCTGCTCGGGGCGCGGTCAAGACAGCGGGAGGCGACAGCGATGCAGGCACGCACCGTGTGGGTGACCGGCGCGGGGTCCGGGATGGGCCGGGCCTCCGCCCTCGCCGCGGCGCAGGAGGGCCGCCCCGTCGCGCTCTCCGGCCGTCGGGCGCAGCGGCTCGAGGAGGTGGCCGCGCAGATCCGGGCCGACGGGGGCACCGCGCTGGTGGTGCCGCTGGACGTCACCGACCGGGAGGCGGTGCGCTCGGCAGCCGGCCGGATCGAGGACGAGCTCGGCGGCATCGAGGCGCTGGTGCTCTCCGCGGGCCTGAACGCGCCGCGCCGCTGCTGGCGGGATCAGGACCTCGACGAGTTCGCCGCCATCACCGAGACGAACCTGCTGGCCCCGGTGGCCGTCATCGACGCCGTGCTGCCCGGCATGCGCGAGCGCGGGGCCGGCACCGTCGTGCTCATCTCCTCGTACGCGGCCTGGCGCTTCTCCCCGGAGGCGGGCACGGCCTACAGCGCCTCGAAGACGGCACTCGGCCCGCTGGCGTCGATGCTCAACGCGCAGGAGAACCGCCACGGCATCCGGGCCTGCCACCTCTGCCCCGGCGACGTGGACAGCGACTTCCTGGACCAGCGCCCGCGCGTGCCCGGCGCCGCGGACCGGGCCGTCATGCTCACGCCCGAGGACGTCGGCCGGGCGGTGTCCTTCGTGCTGACCAGTCCGGCGCACGTGGTGATCGACGAGCTGGTGATCAGCCCGGCGAAGCCGGAGGCCTGACATGCGAGAGCCCCGCTCCCCGGCACTCCCGGGTGCGGGGCCTCTCGTGTGCGGAGCCGCCTGCCGGAATCGAACCGGCGACCTATTCATTACGAGTGAATCGCTCTACCGACTGAGCTAAGGCGGCGTCGCCGCGCATGCGCGGCAGACCGGATCACTGTACGCGACCCGCCATGGCCTGCGCAAAGCGGATCGACGCGATCCCCGTCACCCTCGCCCTGGGCACCTCAGCAGGTCAGTCCGTTCTCCGGCACGGTGCCCTCGAGCAGGTACTCGTCCACCTGTGCCTCGATGCATCCGCCGGAGCGTCCGTAGGCGGTGTGCCCGTTGCCCTCGAAGGTCAGCAGCACGGCGTCGTCGAGCTGCGAGGCGAGGCTCTCGGACCAGGCGTAGGGGGTGGCCGGGTCGCCGGTGGTGCCGATGACCACGATCGGTCCGGCGCCCTCGGCCGCGATCGGCGCGGGCTCGCGCACCGGCGGCACCGGCCAGTGGGCGCAGCCGTCCCCGCCCAGCGATGCGCCGAAGGTCGGGAACTCCTCCGCCAGGTGCTCCGCCTGCCCCTCGACCCAGGCGTCGTCGGCGACGCCGGGATGGTCCAGGCAGTTCACGGCGGTGATCGCGAAGGCGGCATTGGTGCGGTAGCTGCCGTCGGGCTGCCGCTCCGAGGAGAGGTCGGCGATGTTCAGCAGCTGGGCGCCGTCGCCCTTCATCGCATCGCTCAGGGCCTGGCGACCGAGCTGCCACAGGCCGTCCTCGTACAGCAGCGTCATCATCACCGAGCGGGCCATCGCCCCGGTGACCGGGCGATCGGGGTCCCCGGAGTCCAGGGGTGATTCCTCCAGGGAGGAGAAGAACGCGTTCAGCTGCTGCTTGGCCGCCTCCTCGGTGCCCGTGAACGGGCAGTCCTCCCTGTCGATGCAGTCGGCGAGGAACGCGTCGACCGCGCCCTCGAAGCCCTTCGCCTGCCCGGCGGCGATCTCGTTCATGGTGAGGGAGGGGTCCATCGCGCCGTCGAGCACGAAGCGGCCCACCCTGTCCGGGTAGAGGTCGGCGT
>CAZHSL010000346.1:0-3443 GCA_964535185.1 uncultured Corynebacterium sp. | reverse complement strand
CCAACGCCATCGGCAACGGCATCGGCGACGACAAGCTCACCTACACCTACGTGCCCGACCTGATCCGGTACTACCTGGGCGAGGAACCGATCCTCCCCAACGTCGACACCTGGCGGCTGGAGGAGCCCGAGTCCCGCGCCGAGGTGCTGGACCGCCTCGAGGAGCTGGTGGTCAAGCCCGTCGACGGCTCCGGCGGCAAGGGGATCGTGATCGGCCCCGCCGCGACCGCCGAGGAGCTCGACGCCCTGCGGGAACGGCTCCAGGAGGATCCGCGCGGCTGGATCGCCCAGCCCGTGGTGCAGCTGTCCACGATCCCGACCCTGGTCGAGGAGGGGCCCGAGCCCCGCCACGTCGATCTGCGCCCCTTCGCGCTGAACAGCGGCGACGACGTCTGGGTGCTGCCCGGCGGGCTCACCCGGGTCGCCCTGCCGCGCGGCGAGATGATCGTGAACTCCTCCCGCGGCGGCGGGTCGAAGGACACCTGGGTGCTGGCCGCGCAGCGCACCGCCGCCCCCGGCCGCGCGGCCTCGGCCGCACAGGCGCAGGAGACCGGGGGCGAGGGGATCGAGGACCCCACCGACGACAGCTACGAGGAGTTCGAG
This sequence comes from uncultured Corynebacterium sp., assembly GCA_964535185.1. Lineage (GTDB taxonomy): Bacteria > Actinomycetota > Actinomycetes > Actinomycetales > Dermabacteraceae > Brachybacterium. The sequence goes on along the minus strand of CAZHSL010000346.1, from coordinate 2,841 downwards.
GACCCGCGCGAGGAGCCGGCCGAGGAGCGGACGTCCGAGCCGGACCCCGTCACCTCCGCGATCCCGCTCATCGACGTCGACGAGGAGGCGCCCCATGATGCTCAGTAGGATCGCCGACGCGATGTTCTGGATCGGCCGGTACGTGGAGCGCGCCGACCAGACCGCCCGGATACTCGACGTCACGCTCCAGTCCATCACCGAGGACACCCCGGAGGACCTCACCGCGGCGTGCGCCGCCGTCTACCGGATCTTCGGCGTGGAGCAGGTGCCGGAGAGCGACTGCACCGTCCAGCGGGTGCTGGACCACCTCGTGACCGACCGAAGGAATCCCTCCTCCGTCGCCGGTGCCCTGCTCACCGCGCGGGAGAACGCCCGCGGCGTGCGCGAGGCGCTGTCGACCGAGGTCTGGGAATCGCTGAACACCACCACGCTCGGTCTGCCCCGCGGACTGCGCCCCTCCCGCATGCACGGCGCGTTCCAGTTCGCCAAGGATCGCTGCGCGGTGGTCAACGGACTGGTGGACTCCTCGATGACGCGCGACGAGGCGTGGCTGTTCCTGCGGATCGGGCAGCTGCTGGAGCGGGTGGACATGCTGGCCCGCAACCTGCAGAACCACGACCTCGAGGACGCCTCCTCCGCGGGGACCGTGATGCTGCTGCGCTCGTGCAGCGCCCACGAGGCGTACATCCGCACCTATCGCGGGCGGGTCCGCTCCTCCCGGGCGATCGAGTTCCTGCTGCTGGACTCGATCTTCCCGCGCTCGGCGGTCCACTGCCTGGGCGAGCTCGACGAGGCCCTCGAGACGCTCGCCAAGCTCCACGGCAACAGCTTCGACCGCCTCGGCGCGGCGGAACCCGGCCGCCGGATCGTCGGCCGCGCCCTGGCCAGCCTCCGCTTCCGGGCGCTGGAGGACATCATCGTCGACTTCGACGAGGAGATGGAGCAGCTGCAGATGGTCACCGGCGCCGTCACCCGGGCGCTGGGCGCCACCTACTTCCACCCGGCCCACTGAGAACCGGCGGTGACGCACGTGTCCGTGGTCGACGGCTCCCCGGAACCGGTCCCGGGATGAACGGCGGGGTCCGACTGCTCCTCGCGCTCCCGTTCCGGGGCCGCTGGAAGGTCCAGAACTCCCCGGCGGATCGGGTGCCGAGCCACGGGACCGGACGGTTCGCCCTGTCGCATTCGATCGATCTGGTCCCGGTCGACGAGCGGGGCCGCACCGCACCGTTCCGGCTCGGAAGCCTCCTGCGGCCCGAATCGCCGGAGGCCTTCCCCGGCTTCGGCAGGGAGCTGTGCAGCCCGGTGGACGGTGAGGTCCACAGCGTCCACGACGGGGAGGAGGACCACGACGCCCACCGAGGTCTTCCCTCGATCGGCTACGCCCTCACCCAGGGCCGTCGTGCCGAGGAGGGGTGGACCGCGCTCGCAGGCAACCACGTGATCCTGCGGTCCGGTCACGGGGGCGGGGCGGTGTTCGTGGCACTGTGCCATCTCCGGCGGGGGAGCATCGCCGTGCGCCCGGGGCAGGCGGTGCGCATCGGCGACCGACTCGCAGACTGCGGCAACTCGGGCAACAGCACCGAACCGCACCTCCATCTACAGGCGATGAGCGCGCCCGACCCGACGAGCGCCCGCGCCGTGCCGTTCACCTTCCCGGGCGGGCTGCCCCGGGGAGGGCGCATCGTCGACGGGCGCTGAACGTCCCGCTGTGACCTCTGCCCGCCGGCGCGGCGGGAAGGTGGCCGATCACGGCGCCCATGAGACGATGGGGCGATGCCCGGGCGCGAGTGCGCCCGACCACGAACCGACGAGAGGACGTATGCCGGTGAGCCCCAGGATCGCTGTCGATGAGGCCCGGGACATCCTGCCCGCGTCGACACCCCAGGAGCGCCTGCGCAACTTCTGCATCATCGCGCACATCGACCACGGCAAGTCGACGCTGGCCGACCGCATGCTGCAGATCACCGGGATCGTGGAGGAGCGCGCGATGCGCGCCCAGTACCTCGACCGGATGGACATCGAGCGCGAGCGCGGCATCACCGTCAAGAGCCAGGCCGTGCGGATGCCCTGGCAGGTCGACGGCGTCAACTACGCCCTGAACATGATCGACACCCCCGGCCACGTGGACTTCACCTACGAGGTCTCCCGCTCCCTCGCCGCCTGCGAGGGGGCGATCCTGCTGGTCGACGCCGCACAGGGCATCGAGGCGCAGACGCTGGCGAACCTGTACCTGGCGATGGAGAACGACCTCACCATCATCCCGGTGCTGAACAAGATCGACCTGCCCGGGGCGGAGCCCGAGCGGTACGCCGCCGAGATCGGTCAGCTGGTGGGCGTGGACCCCGACGAGGTGCTGCGCGTCTCCGGCAAGACCGGAGTGGGCGTGCCCGAGCTGCTCGACCACGTCGTCGAGACCCTGCCCGCACCGCACGGCGATCCCGAGGCCGCCTGCCGCGCGATGATCTTCGACTCCGTCTACGACACCTACCGCGGCGTGGTCACCTACATCCGTGTGGTCGACGGCTTCCTGAAATCCCGCGACCGGATCGACATGATGTCCACCGGCGCCCACCACGAGCTGCTCGAGATCGGCGTGAGCTCGCCCGAGCCCCGCGCCACCCAGGGCATCGGCCCCGGCGAGGTCGGCTACCTGATCACCGGTGTGAAGGACGTGCGGCAGTCGCGGGTCGGTGACACGGTCACCTCGGCGCGCGGTGGGGCGACCGAGGCGCTGGGCGGCTACCGCGACCCCAAGCCGATGGTCTTCTCCGGGCTCTATCCGATTGACGGCTCGGACTACCCGATCCTGCGTGACGCGCTCGACAAGCTGAAGCTCAA
>CAZHSL010000345.1:0-3478 GCA_964535185.1 uncultured Corynebacterium sp. | reverse complement strand
GAGCGCTCCAGCGACTCGGGCAGCGCGGCCAGCAGGATCTCCACGTCGCGCTCGGTGCTGGTCCAGCCCAGGGACAGCCGCAGCGCGCCGCGGGCCTGCCTGTCGGGGACGCCCATCGCGGCCAGGACGGGGCTGGCCTGGGTCACCCCGGACGAGCAGGCCGAGCCGGCCGAGGAGTCCACGCCCCGTTCGTCGAGCAGGAAGAGCAGGGAGTCGGCGTCCGCACCGGGGAAGACGGCGTGCACGATGTGCCCGGACTGCGGGGCGTCGTCGGGGAGGGTGAAGCGGACCTCCGGGTCGATCGCGCGCAGGCCCGCGCGCAGCCGCTCGGCGAGCGCCCGCAGCCGGGCGGACTGCTCCTCCCGCTCGGCGAGGGTCTCCTCCAGGGCAGCGGCGAAGGCGGCGGTCTGCGCGGCGTCCAGGGTCCCCGAGCGCACACCGCGCTGCTGACCGCCGCCGGTGCTGACCGCCGCGAAGGGGATCTCGGGCCGTGCCACCAGCACCCCGACCCCGACGGGGGCGCCGATCTTGTGCCCGGACAGCGACATCAGGTCGACGTCCTCCCAGCCGGGCAGCGCGACGTGCCCCAGGGCCTGGACGGCGTCGGTGTGCACGAGCGTGCCGTGCTCGCGGGCGCGGTCGGCGAGCGCGGCGATGTCCTGCACCGCGCCGGTCTCGTTGTTCACCAGCGCGGCGCTGACGACCCCGACCGCCCCGTCGGCGAGCGCCTCGACGACCGCCTGCGGCCGCAGGGCCCCGGCGCGGTCCACCCCCAGCTCGCGCACCTCGAGGCCGGAGGACGGCTCGGCGGCCAGGGAGCGGGCGGTCGCGAGCACCGCGGGATGGTCGGTAGCGGCCACCGCGACGGCGGTGCGGGAGGGGTCCTCGGCACGCAGCCCGAGGGGGACGGCGCGCAGCGCCAGGTTGTCGGCCTCGGTGCCGCCCGACGTCATGAGGATCCAGCTGCGCGGCACGTCCAGCAGCGCGGCGATCCGCACCAGGGACTCGTCGAGCACCGCGCGGGCGCGCCGACCCGAGGTGTGCACCGAGGAGGGGTTCCCGCGCACGGCGGAGGCCTCCAGGAAGGCATCACGCGCGACCGGCCGCAGCACCGTGGTGGCGGCATGGTCGAGATACGCGCGCTGCTCACCGTCGTCCGTCATCACAGTCCGTCCTCCTCCCCGCGCCGTCGACCGCTCACCACGGCTCGACCGGATCGTCCTGGGACTCGCCGGAGTCCTCCTCGCCGTCGCCGCCCTGTGCGTCGCGGTTGCGCTGCTCGAGCTCGTCGTCCTTCTGCTCCTCCTCGGAGCCGCCCTCGGTGGGGGCCTCCTCGTCGGGCCCGTCGCCCTCGGGGTCCTCGCGCGTCGGATCCCCGGGATCCTGCTGCCCGGGAGTGCCGCCCTCGTCCTCACCGCGGGCGTCGGGATCGTTGCCGGCCTCCTCATCGGCCTCGCGGCGCTTCTCCTCGACCCGCTCGCCGTTCTCCCCGGTGGTCTCGGAGTCCTCGTTGCCCGAGCCGCCGCCCTGGCCCTGGCCTTCGCCTTCGCCGCCGCCTCCGCCGCTGGCGCAGGGGGCGAGCAGCTCCTCGGCCTCGAAGAGGCGGTCGGCGCGCTGCTGCGGGTCCTCGATCAGGTCCGCCTGCCGCTCGATGGAGATCGCGAGGTTGTTGAGGATCTTGCACTGGGCGTGCAGCGGGGAGTTGAGGTCGCTGTGCGCCGTCCACTCCTGCAGCGCGAGCCGCAGCTCCTCCTCGGCGGCGGCGTCCTCGCCCTGCTGCAGCAGCGAGGTGCCCTTGGACAGGTGCGGCAGGTAGGGCTCGAACCAGTTGGCGAACTCCACCGGGCCCAGGCGCTCCACGGCCACCGGATAGTCCCCGGCCCCGTAGGCGTCCAGATGCCTCATCTGCGTGATCGGCATCGAGACGAAGCGCACCGCCAGCAGCGCGAGCGCCAGGATCAGCGGTGACAGCAGGGCGAGGACCACGAGCCGGGTGATCCGCAGCCGCCTCACGTTCAGCCCGAAGTCCTTCGGGCTTCCGCTGTCGTCCTGCACGAGGGGGCCGCCGGTGCCGCCGCGCCCGGTGGGCGCCTCGGTCCGCGCGTCCTGGGCCGGCGGTGTGCTCATCTCTGCGCTCCTGAGATGTCGTAGCGGTCGAGCTTGCGCGGCAGCCGGTAGGTCATCTCCCCCAGCTCCCAGATCAGCAGCGCCGCCAGCGGGATGGAGGCGATCCAGTACCAGTCCTCGAAACTGGCCACGTCCCGTCGCGACTCGCTGGGGATCGGGCGCAGCGTGATCCCCTCCATCGTGCCCTCGATCGGTGCCTCGGGGTCGTCACGGTGGAGGTAGGGGACGCCGAGCTCCCCGGCGATGGTCTCCAGCTGCTCCTGGTCGATCGTGGAGATGCCCTGCCCGCCGTCGGGGCCGGTGATGTACTCGCCGTGGTCCTCGCCGCCCTGGGCCTTCATCGGTCCGCCCTCGGCGGTGCCGTAGCCGAGCACCGCGCCGCCGTCGACGAAGCCCGCCGCCTGGCTGAAGGACTCGGACTCCGCGCCGTCGGTGTTCTCCCCGTCGGAGAGGAAGTACACCAGCACGCTGGACTCGGGATCCTCGCGCTTCGCCTCGGAGATCCCGACCATCAGCGGCGTCAGCGCGCGGTCCACGTTGGAGCCCTGCGAATAGGCGGTCGGCTCGGTGGTGAGCGTGTCGATCCAGGCCTTCGCGGCCCCGGCGTCGGTGGTGAGCGGGAGCTGCCGGGTGGCGGTGGAGTCGAAGGCGATGATGGAGTACCGCGCTCCCTCGGTCATCCCCATGATCCGCTGCATGTCCTGCTTCACGCCCTCGAGCCGGGGCTGCTCACCGGCGTAGTCCTCGGCGTTCATCGACCCCGTGCGGTCCACGACGAAGAACACGTTGGCGTTCATCCGCTCGGTCTGCTCGCCCTCGATCGGGGTGACCGGGCGCAGCGCCACGCACAGCAGCAGCAGCACCATCAGCAGGCGGCGCGCCCACATCAGGCGCTGGCGCGGGCGCCGCACCAGCAGCACCACGCACAGGATCACCATCGCGCCGAACAGCGGGATGATCGCCCACAGGGGCATCAGGAGCTCGAGGCGCATCAGCGGGTCCTCCATCCCAGCACCAGGATCCCCACCAGGCCCAGGAAGGTCAGCACGAAGCCGGCCGTCGGGTGATCGGTCCGCACCACGGTGGGCGTCGCGCCCAGCACCTCGGCCTGCGTCTTCTGGATCTGGTTGATGATCGAGGGGATCGCCTCCGGGTCGGAGGACTCGTACAGCTCGCCGTCCTGGTCCTCGGTGGCGGCCTCGAGCTCCTCGAAGCATCGCGGGCCGCACTCGAAGGCCCCGGGATAGAAGGTGTACAGGTCGATCTCCCGGTCGGCGACCCGCTGGGTCGCCTCCTCGAGGGTGAAGATCGGATCGCCGTTGACCTCGTTGTCGGTCGCGAAGATGATCGA
>CAZHSL010000344.1:0-3484 GCA_964535185.1 uncultured Corynebacterium sp. | reverse complement strand
TGCTGTGCTGGGGATGGTCCTGGGAGGGTGCCGAGCGCAGCCAGGAGCAGACCGATGCCCAGGGGTGGGCCGGAGCGCTCACCTTCCCCCGCGAGCTCCGCCTCGTCGGCGACAGGCTGCTCGCGGCTCCCGCGACGGAGCTTGTGGCGCTGCGGTCCGAGCGGCTCCCGCTCGACGGTGAGCACGGTGCGGAGAGGCAGCTGGACCTCCCCGCCCCCGCGCGGGCGGAGATCCGCACCGTCGGCCCCGTACGCATCGAGGTGGTGGGGCCTGATGGCGGCGTCACGGAGGCGGCGGAGGTGCCCGGCCCGGCCACGGCCTATCTCGACGGGAGCCTGCTGGAGACGCTGCCCGAAGAGGACGCCCCGCGCACGGTGCGTCTCTACCCGGAGGCGGGAGGCGTGGTGCGGGTGCGCGGTGCGCTGCGGGAGGCCTGGGCACTGGCCGTCCCGTGAACGATGGCGCGGTCGGCCGGGCCGGGCCCGCAGCGCCCCGGCGACGGTCGCGGACGACCATCACGCCCTGCTCACAGCCCGCGCAGCAGCTCAGCGAGGGCAGCGCTCCGCTGCCCCGGGCACAGACGGTACGCCCAGGTCGTCGACGGCGTGCCCTCGTGGATCACACGGATCTCCCCGCTCGGGTCGCCGCAGCCGAGCCGTCCCTGACCGAGCAGGAAGTCGTTGATCCCCACCAGCACGGTGCCGGTGGTGTCCCATCCCAGAGGGGAACCCTCCCCGGTGTCCGCCTCGAGGTCCTCGCCCCAGCCGGAGGGCGGGTTCTGCGCGGTGATCCCCATCCCGATCTCGTGCTGCGCCGCGGAGAGCCGGTACCGCTCCACCGGCACGGACTCGTCCGGGCCGTCGCCGGCCCAGGGACGGATCTCGACGGTCCAGTCCCCGGTGGGTCGGGCGAGCTGCCCGGGCAGCTCGGACTGCGCATCGCGCACGGACTGCTCGAGCAGCCGCAGCGGCGTCTCGTTCTGGCAGTCCTGCACCGAGGCCTCATGGGTGATCGAGCCGGAGATCTCGATCCCGGTCGACGGCATGTCGGTGCACGGATGCCGCTCCGCGTCCGAGAGCGTGCGCTCCCAGTCCAGGTACTCCGCGGCGGCCTCCTCGATGCGCCCACGGTCCCCGTCGCTGATCTCCTCGGTGACGGAGAAGATCTCCGCCCCGTTCGGCAGCTGGAAGGTCTGGCGGACGGTCGCGCCGCCGACCTCGGTGGACGAGGTCCCGAAGAACCCGAACATCCCGGCGGAGGGGCGGGTGAGGGTGATGACGTCCTGCCCGTCGAGCTCGGAGCCGTCCTGTCCGGGCAGGCCGGGCAGCGTGCAGGCGCCCAGCGCGAGCGTGAGCGCGGCGAGCAGGGCCGCCGCGCCGGTCCGTCGTGTGCCTGCCATGGTCCCCTCCCCGAGTCCGGCTCCCCTCGAGCCGTGCGGCCAGCGTACGGAGCCCTGCGGCGCGCCGCGATGGGGAGAGGTGCCCATCGACCGTCCCGAGGCCCATCGGGGCAGCGCGGGGAGGGCCGGCGCCCGCAGTCGACGAGGCCTCCCGAGAGGCGGGTGCCCCGACTCACGGTGCGGGGCGAGTGTCCTCGTCCCACCCCTTCTGCGGGCGCTCGCACGTCTCGCGGAAGACGAACTGCGAAGGCAGCTTCCGCTCCCGGCTGGACCAGTCGATCGCCGGCCGGCGGGCCTTCTCCGGGAGGTAGCCCAGGCGGTAGACGGCCATCAGCTCGAGGTCGTCCGGCACCCGCAGCAGTCGGGTGATGCGCTGCCAGTTCTCCGGCACCTCCATCGGGAAGGAGACGAACTGGATGCCCATCCCGAGCTGGGTGGTGGTCAGCCAGAGGTTCTCCATCGCCGCACCCATGCTGAACACGGAGTAGAAGCCCGACAGCGCCTCGGGGCGGTACTCGCCGCGCTCGAGCATCACGCCGATCAGCAGGGGTGAGCCCGCCACCAGCTTCCGATTCTCCTCACCGAGCTTGCGCGGCACCCGCAGCCGGTTCATCAGCTTCTGCCCGGAGCTGGTGAACACCTGGCTGGTGAAGGGGCGCAGCGGCGCCGGGAGGCGGTCGAACAGCATGCCGCTGCGCGACTCGTCCATCTCCTGCTGGGAGAAGCGGAAGTACTTGCGATAGCGATGGAAGAACGTCCCCTCGCTCATCACCTGGGTCATGCTCTCCCCGCTGATGCGGGCGATCTCGCCGATCGTGCTCGGCTCCTCGATCAGCACGAACCGCCACGGCTGGCTGTTGAACTGGGAGGGTGCTGCTGCGGCGGCGCGGATCAGCAGCTGCTGGTGCTCGGGCCGGACGGGATCGGGCCGGAACGGACCATTGGTGGTCCGCCGGCCGAAGACGGCATCGAGGAACTCCATCATCATCTCCGTGTCAGAAGCAGGGCGGCGATGTAGCAGGGGGCCGCGAGGGCGGCGGTGCGTGCATGGCGCGGCAGCGGGTGCGATCCCCTGCGCTGCAGGAGCATCAGGGGGAGGGCCGCGACGCCCAGGGCCAGGGCCGACGGGTCGCGCTGTGCGGCACCGAGAGCGAGAGCGAGGGCCGTGGAGGAGGCCGTGGCGACGAAGAGGCCGTGGTGCACCCACCGGGCTCCGGAGGTGTCGACCAGGCCCATCGCCACCGAGAGGCCGAGTGCGGCGTTGGTGGCATAGCACGCGCCGGCGAGCCCGACCGTGGTGCGGACGATCCTCATCAGCCGAGCCGCCCCAGCGGCAGCATCCGGGTGAGGGCGTCCTGCCACGGACCCAGCTCCCAGCCCTGCGCCGCGACCCAGTCGTCGTCGAAGTAGGTGTCCGAGTAGCGATCGCCGGGGTCGCACAGCAGGGTCAGCACGGAGCCGGTCTCGCCGCGCTCGCGCATCTGCGTGATCAGGCGCGCGCAGGCGATCAGGTTGGTGCCGGTCGAGGCGCCGACGCGTCTGCCCAGGTGCGCGGAGAGGTATCGGGCCGCGGCCACCGAGGCCGCATCCGGCACCCGGATCATCCGGTCCACCACCCCCGGCACGAAGCTCGGCTCGACCTGCGGGCGCCCGATCCCCTCGATGCGGGAGCCGCAGTCCGTGGTGACCTCCGGGTTCTGCTGCACCCAGCCCTCGAAGAAGGCCGAGTTCTCGACGTCGGCGACGCACAGCGAGGTGGGCAGGTTGCGGTACCTCAGCAGGCGGCCGAAGGTCGCACTGGTCCCGCCGGTGCCGGCGCCGACGACGATCCAGCGCGGCACCGGGTGCGGCTCGAGCTCCAGCTGCGACAGCGCGCTGACGGCGATCGAGTTGTTGCCCCGCCAGTCCGTGGCCCGCTCGGCATGCGTGAACTGGTCCATGAACAGACCGCCCAGCTCGTCGGCCAGCCGCTGCGCCTCCCGGCTCATCGACTCCGCGCCCTCGACCACGTGGCAGCGCCCGCCGGCCGCCTCGATCAGCGCGACCTTGCGCGCGCTCGTGCCCCGCGGGATCACCGCGACGAAG
>CAZHSL010000343.1:0-3491 GCA_964535185.1 uncultured Corynebacterium sp. | reverse complement strand
TGGACGCCGACCAGATGCGCACAGTGCTCCAGCAGCAGCAGGCCCAGCAGCAGGCCAGGCGGCAGAAGAGCGGCAGCGCGGGCTCTCCGGCCACGCCCGGCGTGGTCGATCACCGGCAGCTGATGGAGCTGCGCAAGGAGCTCTCCACGCTCGTGTCCGCCTGGGCGAAGAAGTCCGGCACCCCGCACGGCTCGGTGCACAACACCCTGCGCAGCCGCAGCGGGGGTCCGGCCGTCGCGCAGGCCAGCGCCGAGCAGATCCAGGAGCGGATCTCGATCGTGCGCGGCTGGTTCGTCGGCCGCCGCTGAGCCGAGCGCCGCGGCCGCGCCGGCTCATCCCAGCAGGCGCGCCGCCTGCACCCCGTCGGTGATCGTGGGGATCGCGACCGGGCCGTCGGGGCCGTCGTCGGGGGATAGGCCCAGCTCGGCGAGCGAGGCCGCATGGCGCGTACGCGCGGCCTCGACCCGCGCCGGGGGTCGCACGCTCTCGAGCAGCTCGCCGCCGACGATCAGGGGCTGCTGCAGCGGGCGCAGCGAGGTGCGCTTCCAGTCCGGGTTCGACTCCCCGGAGGTGAGCTCCGCGATCAGCTCCCGCTCGAACTCGGCGACCTCCTCCTCACCGGGCAGCACCAGCTCGGCGTGGGCGCGCTCGCCCACCCGCATCCGGTAGGCGGCCTTGCCGGCGCCGAGGGTCGCCTTGGCGGTCGAGCGCTTGCCGACCGGCTGCATCGTCCCGTCGGCCCCTTCGCGCTCGACGAGCTTGTAGACGAAGCCGGGGGCGGGGTGGCCGCCGCCGGTGACCAGGCGGGTGCCGATCCCGTAGCCGTCCAGCGGGACGTCCCTGAGCTCCTCGACCCGGTGCTCGTCCAGATCGCCGGTCGCGGTGATCCGGGTGCCGGTCGCGCCCAGGGAGTCCAGCAGCTCGCGCACGCGCCCGGCCTGCTCCCGCAGATCCCCGGAGTCCAGGCGCACGGCACCCAGCCCGGGGCCGGCCAGCTCCACGGCGCTGCGCACCGCCGACTCGACGTCATAGGTGTCCACCAATACCGTCGTCCCGCTGCCCTGCGAGGTCAGCTGCGCGCGGAAGGCCTCCTCCTCGGTGTCGAACAGCAGGGTGAAGGCGTGGGCTGCCGTGCCCGCCACCGGGACCCGGTAGTGCGCGCCCGCGGCGAGGTTCGAGGTCGAGGCGAAGCCGACGATGTACGCGGCGCGGGCCGCGGCGATCGCGGCGTCCTCGTGCACCCGTCGGCCGCCCATCTCGATGCAGGGCCGGCCGCGCGCCGCCGTGGTCATGCGCGAGCCCGCGGAGGCGACGCCGCTGTCGTGGTTCAGGATCGACAGCACCACCGTCTCCAGCAGCACCGCGTTCTCGAACGTGCCCTCGATCCGCAGCACGGGGGAGCCCGGGAAGTACAGCTCGCCCTCCGCATAGCCGTGCACGTCGCCGGTGAAGCGGTACTGCGCGAGGTGCTCGAGGGTCTCCTCCTTCAGCACCCCGGCCCGGCGCAGGTAGCGCAGGTCCGCGTCGTCGAAGCGGAAGTCCTCGATCGCCTCCAGCACGCGGCCGGTGCCGGCGAGGGCGCCGTAGCGGCGCCCCTGCGGGAGGGAGCGGGTGAACACCTCGAAGACGCAGCGCCGCGAGGCGGTGCCGGCCTCGCGGGCGGCCTCCAGCATCGTCAGCTCGTAGAGGTCGGTGAGCAGGGCAGAAGTCACGGTGTCCACCGTAATGCGTGCTGGAGCGGCAGGGGAGCGGGCGCGCCCCGTAGACTCGTCACCGCCGCGACCCGATCCCGGGGCGCGGGCCGGACCCAGGAGGATGTGCATGCCGGTGGAGCTGTCGCGGGCGGACCCGGGCACGGAGTCGCTCACCGACCCCTCGGGCAGTGCGCAGGCGACCCTCGAGACCGACGGGCCGTGGTGCACCGTCGTGTGGAACGACCCCGTGAACCTCATGAGCTACGTCGAGTTCGTGTTCCGCCGCTACTTCGGCTACTCGCACCTGGTGGCCGAGCAGCTGATGATGCAGGTCCACGAGGAGGGCCGGGCGGTCGTCGCGCGCGGATCCCGGGAACGGGCCGAGACCGACGTGCAGGCCATGCACTCCTTCGGGCTGCAGGCCACGCTCGAGAAGGCGGGGGAGGGCTGATGGCGCACGCATTCAGGCGCCGCGCGGACGGCACCCTGGCCTGCCGGCTCGACGGCGAGGAGAAGGCGATCATCGCCCAGGTCGCCCAGGAGACGGCGGACCTCATCCGCGCCGACCTCGGCGTCGATGCGGACGGGGACGTGCTGCGCCGCGCCGCGCAGAGCGAGGACCCCCTGCGCCGCCTCGAGGCGGAGTTCGCCGGCCGCGAGGCCCGCACCCCCTCGGACTCCGCCGTGCGGCGGCTGTTCCCCGCGGCCTCGGAGGATCCGGACCTCGCGGACGAGTACCGTCGCCTCGCCCAGCAGGACCTCGCCGACGGCAAGCTCGCCGACCTCCGCCGGGTGATGCAGATCCTCGACCGCACCGGCAGCGGGCACAGCGAGGTCGTGATCGACGACGACGAGTCGATGGCGCTGCTGCGGGCCCTGAACGACGTGCGGCTCGTGCTGGCCGACCGCCTGGGGCTCCAGCGCGACGGCGACTTCGACACCGTGCGGATGCTCCAGCAGATCGGGGAGCAGGTCGAGGGCGCCGAGCCCTCCGGCGACGACGACCACGTCGGCTCCGACATCGTCATCGCCGTCTACGAGCTGCTGTCCTGGCTGCAGGAGAGCCTGCTGCGCGCGCTGGACTAGCTCCGCGCCGACACCCCGCGCCCCCTCCGGCACGAGATGTGACCGAACTGTGAAACGGCACGCAGTGAGCGTGCCGTCACTGCGCCGTACGACTGTCGAGATTAGCCTTGTGCGGATGAACAACGCGCCGATCGGGATCTTCGACTCCGGCGTGGGCGGCCTCACTGTCGCCCGCGCCGTCCTCGACCAGCTGCCCCAGGAGGAGCTGGTCTACATCGGCGACACCGCACACGGTCCCTACGGGCCGCGCTCCATCGCCGAGGTGCGGTCCCTGGCGCTGAAGATCATGGACGAGCTCGTCGAGCACGGCGTCAAGATGCTCGTCATCGCCTGCAACACCGCCTCCGCGGCCGTGCTGCGCGATGCCCGGGAGCGCTATGACCTGCCGGTGGTCGAGGTGATCCAGCCGGCCGTGCGCCGCACCGTCGCCGCCACCCGCAACCGCCGCGTGGGCGTGATCGCGACCCAGGGCACCGTCACCTCACGCGCCTACGAGGACGCCTTCGCCGCCGCCCCCGATCTGACGCTCACCACCCAGGCCTGCCCGCGGTTCGTCGACTTCGTCGAGAACGGCGTGGTCAGCGGCCAGGCCGTGATCGACACGGCGCAGGAGTACCTCGCGCCGGTGAAGGCGGCAGGCGTGGACACGCTCGTGCTGGGCTGCACCCACTACCCGATGCTCGCCGGCCCCATCAGCTACGTGATGGGCCC
>CAZHSL010000342.1:0-3497 GCA_964535185.1 uncultured Corynebacterium sp. | reverse complement strand
ACCCAAGGACCTGGTGCTGCAGGAGAGGTTCGACCTGGCCTCCGGCGCGCAGGTGCTGCGGTACGCGCCGGTCAGGGACTGAGCGCCCGTCCGTTCCGCGATTCGGCACCTCCGGGCGTGGGACGGAAGTACCCTCCTTGCAAGATGGCCGCTCATCCGACGGGCCGCCCCGACCCCGAGGACGGTGGTCCGATGACCAAGCGCATCCTGATGCGTCTCGGAAAGACGCCCTTCGAGCTCGCCGATCCGTACCGCACCCTCGACCGCAATCTGCTCGGCACCAACAGCGGCAACCTGATCTACGGCGCCGCCGCCCACAAGCTGTTCTCCACGGAGGGCACCGTGGTGGAGGCGAACCACTACGCGATCAACGGTGCGATGGCCGACCGCGTCAACGACGAGTACGACGCGTTCGTCCTCCCCCTGGCCAACTGCTTCCGGCCCGATTTCGAGGACCAGCTGCGGCGCACCGCTGATTTCCTCGAGCGCCTGCGGATCCCGTTCCTGATGCTCTCCGGAGGGGCTCAGCTCCCGCTCGACGGCGACACGTCGTCGCTGAAGGCGATGGAGCCGACGATCAAGCGGTTCGCGCGCGCCGTCCTCGACGGCTCCAGCGCCCTGTCCGTCCGCGGCGAGATGACAGCCGACTACCTGAACTCGCTCGGCTTCAAGGACGTGGTCGTGGTCGGCTGCCCGTCCCTGGCGCTGCACGGCCCGGGCCACAGCGTCGACGTGCCGGGCGCTCTCGAACGCGGGGCGCCGATCGCCTACAACCTCGAGACGAAGGACCCCTTCGCAGCCGCTCTCGTCGCCGACGCGGAACAGCACTACCGCGCCACCTACATCCCGCAGGAGCACGGCACGTTGGAGATGCTGCTGTGGTCAACGGACCCGTACGAGAGCAATGACCCGCGCCTTCCGCTCACGCGCCGGCATCCGCAGTTCGCCGGGGAGCGGGCCGAGTTCTTCATCGACGCCCATCCGTGGATCGCACGGCTCTCCCAGATGGCGTTCTCCTTCGGGGCGCGTGCCCACGGCAACATCGCCGCCGCGCTCGCCGGGACTTCGTCGGTGATCCTCGCCCACGATTCCCGCACCCTCGAACTGGCGCGGCACCACGGGATCCCGCACGTGGTGCGCGGCGAGGGGACGATGCCCTCCAGCGTGGAGCAGCTCTACCAGCAGGCGGACTTCACCGAGTTCAACCGCGGGCACGCCGAGCGCTTCGGGATCCTCAGCGACTTCATCCACGACAGCGGCTTCCGGCACATCTACGACGCCGACCAGGAACACGCTCGTCTCCGGTACGAGCAGCGCATCGCCGAGCTCGAGCCCCCGCGAGCCGTGCGACCGGCGTGGAGCGAGGACCCGCTGCGAGCCCACCAGAGGAACGCAGCGCTGCATGACCGGGAGACGCGGCGGAAGCAGGGCCAGGCGGCCCTGCGCCGCGACATCGCGAAGAAGCACGCACAGATCGCGCGGGAGAGCGCGCAGCTCGCCTCCCGGCTCGACCGGCTCGAGGAGGACCTGGCCGCAGCGGAGCGCCGTGCGGATGCGGCCGAGACGCGTGCGAAGGCGCTCGAGAAGCGCCTGGCCGCCGTCGCCCGGCAGGCCGGTGACGCCCACCATCGGGCCGAGCGGGCCGTCAGGATCCCCACCTGGCTGCGAGACGCCGTCGGGCGCAGCGGCCCGGAGCACTGAACGAGCGGCTCACTCGTCCTTCGCCCACACCCCGGTGTCGACGGGCTTCCCGATCAGCAGGGCGGCCAGCACCCCCACCAGGGCGAGGCCGACGGGCAGCAGCATCGCCTCGCCCATCGCCGCGGCGTACGGCGCGTGGAGGGACTCCGGGAGGGAGCCGGTGCGGGCCTCGGCCCCCGTCGGCGCGGCGCCCCCGCCGGTCGCCTCCCCGAGCCGCGCGGCGATCCGATCGCTCATCAGCGTCGCGATCGCCGCCGATCCCAGCACCGAGCCGACCTGCCGCGTCTCGTTGTAGACGCCGGATCCGGCACCCGCCTGCGAAGGAGGCAGGTTCCGGGTCGCCGTCAGAGACAGCGGCCCCCATACCAGCGCGTTGCCGAGACCGATCAGGAAGAACGGGGCCAGCAGGAGCAGCACGGAGGCGGCCGGGTCCATGAGCCATGTCAGCCACAGCAGGCCGGCGGCCAGCGAGGCGAAGCCGCCGATCGCCATCCAGCGCGGATCGTGCGTGGTCATCCAACGCCCCACCAGCGGGGCGAGGACCAGGGAGGCCACGGCCGAGGGCGCCGTCATCAGCGCCGCCTGGGTGGGGGACATGCCCAGCACCTGCTGGAAGAACAGGGTGGCGGGGATCGCGAGGGTCAGCACGGTCGCGCCCATCATCGCGATCGCGAGGTTCGCGACCGAGAAGTTGCGATCCCGGAACAGCGACAGCGGCACCAGGGGCTCACGGCGGTTCCGCGCCTGCCACAGCACGAAGACCACGAGCACCAGCACCCCGGCGATGATGAGCCCCGGCACGCTGATCGGCAGGTGCGTGTCCACCGGGCCGATCACGAGCGAGTCCGTGATCGTGCCCCAGCTGTAGGAGTTGCCCTCCTGGATCCCGAACACGAGCAGGAACAGCCCGGTCGCGGAGAGCACCACCCCGAGCCAGTCGAAGGAATGCGCACGGCGCGAGAACCGGGGCACGTTCCGCGCCACCAGCACCAGCGCGAGCACGCCGACGGGCACGTTGACGAAGAAGATCCACTGCCAACCGGGCCCGTCCACGAGCACGCCGCCCAGCAGGGGGCCCACGAGGCTCGCGACCCCGGCGGTCGCGCCCCACACGGCCATCGCCTGCCCGCGACGCTGCGGCGAGAACATCCGGGTGATCATCGACATCGTCTGCGGGGTCATCATGCCGGCGCCGAGGCCCTGCACGACGCGGGCGAGGATGAGCACCTCCACGCTCCTGGCGAGCCCGCACCACAGGCTCGAGGCGGTGAAGACGAACAGTCCCGCCACGTACACGGCCTTCAGCCCGAGGCGGTCGCCGAGCCGCCCGGTGATCAGCAGCGGCACCGCATAGGCGAGCAGATAGGCGCTGGTCACCCAGAGCAGGCTGGTCAGGTCCGTGCCGAGATCGGCCTGCATCCGCGGGATCGCCACCGTCACGATCGTGGTGTCCACGAGGATCATGAAGAAGCCCAGCACGATCGACCACAGCGCCGGCCAGGGCCGGTCCAGGCGCGGATCGCGGTCGGCGGAGTCCACCGGAGAGGTCACGTGCTCGGGGTCGGGCACCAGGGTCCTTCGGCATGAGGGGAGGCGCTGCGACTCGAGTGCCGGAAGAAGGGTACGCCCGACGGGCTCCGCGGAGGGCCGGCACGGGCCGGGTGCCACCGCCCGGGACCTGGCTCCCTTGCACCCATGCCGCCGTCGAATACCGCCTGCGGCCGGTCGGGAGCGTCATGGGCGTGGCGATCACCGCCCCTGCGGTGCCGCGCAACGGGACCGCCCCGCTTCGGGAC
>CAZHSL010000341.1:0-3528 GCA_964535185.1 uncultured Corynebacterium sp. | reverse complement strand
GCTCGGCGAAGTAGGGGTTGGTGAGGTCGGGGATCTCGATGCCGAGGCGATGGTGCCGCTCCCCCCGTTCCTGGGAGGGCGGGGACTTGGTGCGGTAGTCGAGCTCCTTGGCGGCGTCCATGACCTTGGCGTGGGTCGCGGCGCTGACCCGCCCGGGGCGGGAGAAGGCGCGGGAGACGGTCGAGGGGGCGACGCCGGCGGCCTTCGCGACGTCGTAGATCGTCACGCGCTTCTCGGCCATCGTGCGGCTCCGTCCTCGCCTGCTCGGCGCTGCCCGTCCGGGCGGTCGCATGCGGCCCGGCCGCGCTCCGGCCCGGCCGCTCGCGCCCGCTGTCTGCCGGACGATCCTACCCCGCAGGTGGGCAACCGGCGGCAACCGACCGCCGACGGGGACGTCAGCCGCCCAGCTCGACCAGCAGCACCCCGGCGGTGATCAGCCCCATCCCGGTGAGCATCAGCGGGGTCAGCGCCTCCCGGAACAGCAGCCGGGACAGCAGGGCGGTGAGCACGATCCCGCCGGCCGCCCACACCCCGTAGGCCACGCCCAGCGGCATCCCTGCCCGCAGCGCGCCGGACAGCAGTGCGAAGGCGATGAGGTAGCCGAGCACCACCGGCGCGTACCAGGCGCGCCGGCCCCCGGCGGCGACCCGCAGGGACAGGGTCGAGGCGACCTCGCAGACCACGGCCGCGCACAGCAGCAGCCAGCTCATGAGGCGGCCTCCTGGGCGCGCCGGGCGCGCTGGGAGCCGAGCTCGACGAGCACCATCCCGGCGGCGATCAGCACGATCCCGGTGGTCTTCAGGGCCGTGAACGCCTCGCCGAACAGCACGGCGGAGAGGATCGCGGTGAGCACCACGCCGCAGGCGGCCCAGATCCCGTACGCGACCCCGAGCGCCATGCCGCGGCGCAGCACCTGCGCGAGGAACCCGAACGACAGCGCGTAGCCCGTGACCACCACGGCGTAGAGGGCGGGGTGGTCGAGCGCGCCGCGCAGGGAGAGCGTGGCGGTGACCTCGGACAGGATCGCTCCGAGCAGCAGCAGCCAGGCCGTCATGCGGGCGACCGCTGGGCGGAGGTGGTTCGGGCCGGCACCTAGCGGGCCTCCGGCGCCCACCGCGCGATCTGGGCGGCGAGGTGACCGGCGCCGTAGCCGTTGTCGATGTTGACCACGCCGATGCCGGGCGCGCAGGCCGAGAGCATGGTGGACAGCGCCGCCCGACCGCCCTCGGCGACGCCGTACCCGACCGAGGTGGGCAGGGCGACCACAGGTGCGCTGATCTGCCCGGCGACCACGGTGGGCAGGGCCCCGTCCATCCCGGCGGCGACCACCACGCAGGCCGCCTCGCGCAGCTCCGGCAGGCGGGAGAGCAGGCGATGCAGGCCGGCGATCCCGATGTCGGCGATCAGCCGCGTGGGGCGCCCGAGGTGGCGGGCGGTGAGCTCGGCCTCCCGGGCCACGGGCAGGTCGCTGGTGCCGGCGCAGGCGACGACGACCAGGCCCCCGGTCGGCTCCGGCGGGGTCGCGGGCCAGGCGAGCAGGCGGGCGTCCGCGTCATGGGAGGCATCGGGCAGGGCGTCGAGCACCGCCGCGGCGCGGGCGGGATCCGCCCGGGTGAACAGCACCGGGCCGAGGCCCTCGCGCCCCTCGGCGCGCAGCCGCGCGTACTCCCCGGCGATCGCGCCGACCTGCTGGATGCTCTTGGCGTCGCACAGCACCGCCTCGGGGGCGCCGCGGCGCAGGGCACGATCCAGGTCGAGGTCGAGGAAGCCCTCGATCCGCCCGTCGGCCGCGCCGGCACCCGTGCCGCCTGCGGGCTCAGCCACGCCCGCCCTTTCCGACGATCTGCAGGGAGAACAGCCCCGAGCGGATGCCGTCGAGGTCGATCGTGACGTGCTGGAACCCGGTCTCCTTCCCGGCGGAGACCAGGGCGGCGCGGATCTCGGGCTCCATGGCGCGGGCGAGCTCGCCGGTGGGCAGCTCGATGCGGCCGACGGCGCCGTGGTGGCGCACCCGGCAGTCGGTGAAGCCCTGCGCGTAGACGGCGTCCTCGAGGTCGTCGATCTGGCGCAGCTTCTCGGGCGTGACGGCCTCGCCGAAGGGGATCCGGGAGGCGAGGCAGGGGGCGGCGGGCTTGTCCGCGACGGGCAGCGAGAGCTGCCGTGCGACCTCGCGCACCTGCGCCTTCGTCATCCCGAGGGCGGACATCGGCCGCAGCACGCGGTGCCGCTTCGCGGCCCCGGCACCGGGACGGTCGCGACGGGCGGCATCGTCGGCGTTCTCGCCGTAGGCGACGGCGTCGAGCCGCTGCGCACCGACGACGTCGTCGCCGATGCGGGTGAACAGCTCGTCCTTGCAGTGGAAGCACCGGCTCCCGTCGTTCTTCCGGTAGTCGGGGTTCTCGCCCTCGTGGGTGTGCACCTCGACGACCTCCACACCGATCACCTCCGCGACCTGGTGGGCCAGGCGCCGTTCACGGCGGGCGAGCGAGGGGGAGACGCCGAGCAGCGCGACGACGTCCTGCGCACCGAGCGCCCGCACGGCGAGGGCGAGCAGGGTCGCGGAGTCGACGCCGCCGGAGTAGGCGACACCGAGGCGCCGCACACCGGAGAGCTCGGCGGCCACGGCGTCGGCGTGCTCGAGCGCCTCGCCGGAGAGCCGCTGCGGGGTCATGGCGGCCGCCTCGAACCCGGGATGGCCGGGCGAGAACAGCGAGGGGGCGGGACGGGTCGTGGTCACTTGTCCTGCGCCTCCGCGCCGTCGCGCTCGGAGGCGAGGCGGAACAGCACCTCACCGGCATGGTCGATCACCAACGTGTCGGGGTCCTGCCGCAGCGCCTCGATGTCGAGGGAGGCGGGGTCCATGTACAGGACGTTGTACGCCTCGCACTCCTCGGGCGGGATGGAAGTGGCGAAGTAGCGGTTCACCCGCTGCCGCTCCTCCCCCGTGGCCGGGTCGTAGGTGCCCAGGCCCGTCACGTGCGTGGAATGGGCGAGCTCGCCCCAGGGATGGTCCTCGAACCGCTCCCACTGCTTGGTGAAGTACTCGATGTTGTGGTAGCCGATGTCGCGGATGCCGGGGTGCATCGCGGCGACCTCGGTGATGTGCGGGGCGTAGATGATCACGTCGCCGCCGTCGGCGCAGACGGGCTCGGACTTGTAGAAGCCCTTCGCGCCGGTCCACATGTCGTCGTACATCTCCGGCACCAGGGCGACGATCCGCTTGAAGGGCCGCTCGACGTAGGTGATGTGGGTCTGCGCGGAGATCTTCGCCATCGCGGCCCAGGCGGCCTGCGGGTCGCCGAAGGCGACGGCGTTGAGGTCCTGCCCGCCGGAGATCACGTCCATGGTGAAGGCGTACTTCTCGGTGTCGATGAGGTCGCTCGCGGCGTCGATCAGCTGGCGCACCGGGGTGATGCCGAGCGTGCCGATGATGCGGCTGGCGGTGATCAGCGCCCCCACCCAGTGGGAGATGTCGATGACGTCGTGCACCGAGCAGCCGGGGAAGAAGTACTTGTTGCCGCCGGAGAA
>CAZHSL010000340.1:0-3542 GCA_964535185.1 uncultured Corynebacterium sp. | reverse complement strand
GGGTGCGGGCGTTCTGGGAGAGGTTGCCGTGCAGGTCCACCGCGTCCACGCCGCGGGCGGCGAGCTTGCGGGCCAGGTTCTTCGCTCCGTACTTGGTGCGGGTGAACATGATCGTGCGGCCCGGCGCGGCGGCCAGGTCGCGCAGCACGTCGAAGCGGGTGGCGGAGGAGACCTCGAGCACGTGGTGCTCCATGGTCCCCACGGGGCTCGTGGCCGGATCGGCGGAGTGGGTGACCGGCTCGTGCAGGAACTCCTTGACCAGCTTGTTCACCCCGGAGTCGAGAGTCGCGGAGAAGAGCATCCGCTGGCCCTTCGGCGGGGTCTTCGCGAGGATCTTCCGCACCATCGGCAGGAAGCCCATGTCGGCCATGTGATCGGCCTCGTCGATCACGGTGATCTCGACGCCGCCGAGGTCCACGTGGCCCTGGTTCATGAGGTCCAGCAGCCGACCGGGGCAGGCCACGAGCACGTCGACACCGCCGGCCAGCGCCTTCACCTGCGGGTTCTGGCCCACGCCGCCGAACACGACGGTGCTGCGCAGGCCGGTGGCCTCCTCGAGCGGCGCGAGCGACTCGGCCAGCTGCGAGGCGAGCTCGCGGGTGGGCGCGAGGACGAGCGAGCGGGGGCGGCGGCCGACGCGACGGCGCGGCTCCGCGATCAGCCGGGCCACCAGCGGCAGCAGGAAGGCGTAGGTCTTGCCGGAACCGGTCCGGCCCCGGCCCAGCACGTCGCGCCCGGTCAGGGAGTCCGGCAGCGTCGCGGCCTGGATCGGGGTGGGCTCGACGATGCCCCGCGGCGCGAGGGCGCCGATCAGGACGGAGGGCACGCCGAGGCGCGCGAAATCAGGGGTGGTCACGAAGGGTGATCCGTTCTCTGTGGTGCAGTCCCACCCGGGGCGCCGTCGGGCGGCGCTGCACAGGGCAGCGATCCTCGGCCGACGCTGTCACCGTGACGGAGCCTGCCGACCTGCGAGCGCGACGCGGGGCGTCGGGCCGGATCGGGGCTGTCCGCTCGGGACCTGTGCCGCGGCGGGAGGACGGCACTGCTGCTCACAGTAGCCGCAGGTGCGTGGGGGTGCGGCGCTCCGCCGCGCGGGTGTGAGATACCACCGCGCGGTGTGCCGCGCGGCACCGTGACGATGTCCGGTTTACGACGTTGCAATAACTCTCGGCATGCGATGGAATGAGGGCACCCGATCGATGTCGATCCCGCGCCGAGGAGCAGACCATGCCCGCTCAGACCCCCCAGCTGCCCGACCCGCTGAACGCTCTCGTCTCCCGGGCCGAGGAGCTCGCCGCCCTGCTGGACGCCCCGCCGTCGGCCGCCGGTGACTCGGCCGCCGGTGACGTGCCCCGCCCCGAGCATCCCCGCCCCCAGCTGCAGCGCCCCGCCTGGCTGAGCCTGAACGGCACGTGGCAGTTCGAGATCGACCAGGGCGACTCCGGCCGCGAGCGCGGACTGCTCGAGCGCGAGCTGAACTCGACGATCACCGTGCCCTTCGCCCCGGAGACCGAGGCCTCCGGGATCGGGAACCGCGACTATCTCAACGCCGTCTGGTACCGCCGCACCGTTGTCGTCCCCGCGGACTGGGAGGGCCTGCGCCCGATCCTGCGCTTCGAGGCCGTCGACCACGACGCGACCGTCTGGGCGGACGGCGTGGAGGTGGCCCGCCACCGCGGCGGCTTCACCCCCTTCGCCGCGGACCTCTCCGACGTGCCGGGCGTCGGCCCCGGCAGCGAGGTCGAGATCGTCGTCCGCGCCCGCGACCCCCACGACGTCCCCCAGGCCCGCGGCAAGCAGTCCACCTGGTACCACGCCACGCACGCCAGCTACCACCGCACCACCGGCATCTGGCAGAGCGTCTGGCTGGAGGGCGTCCCCGCCGACGAGATCCGCACCCTGCGCATCATCCCCTCGCTCGCGGGCCGCGCCTTCTCGATCACCGCGCCGCTCGCGCGCAGCACCCGCGGCACCCGCCTCGAGGTCGTCGCCTCGGAGCCCGGCGGCGGCGAGGTGGCCCGCGCCGAGGTGGGCGCCGACCTCGACCTCGCCCCGCAGCTGCAGCTGAGGATCCCCGAGGAGGCCGTGCGGATCTGGGGGCCGGGCGCCCCCGAGCTGTACGTGCTGTCGGCCCGCCTGCTGGACGCCGACGGCGCCGTGCTCGACGAGGTCCGCTCCTACGCCGGCCTGCGCGCCACCACCCTGCGCGACCACGAGTTCCGGATCAACGGCGAGAAGGTCTTCCAGCGCCTCGTGCTCGACCAGGGGTACTGGGAGGAGACCTTCATGACCTCCCCGAGCGACGAGGCGATGACCACCGACATCCGCCTCGCCCTCGAGGCCGGGTTCAACGGTGCGCGCCTGCACCAGAAGGTCTTCGAGCAGCGCATGCTGTTCTGGGCGGACCTCTACGGCTACCTGATCTGGGGCGAGTTCGGCGACTGGGGCATCTCCGGCTACGGCCCGATGGGCGACAACCAGCAGCCGACGGCCTCCTTCGTGGGCCAGTGGGTCGAGGCCGTCGAGCGCGACCTCAGCCACCCGAGCATCATCGGCTGGTGCCCGCTGAACGAGACCCACCAGGTGCGCCACGACCGTCTCACCCAGCTCGACGACGTCACCCAGGCGATGTACGACGCGACCAAGCTCGCCGATCCCAGCCGCCCCGTGCTCGACGCCTCCGGCTACTCCCACCGCGTGCGCGGCGCGGACGTCTACGACTCCCACTCCTACGAGCAGGACGTGGAGCGGTTCCGTGCCCAGCAGGCCCCGCTGGCCGAGGGGAGGCCCTGGGCCAACGGCCGCGAGCTCGCACCTGACGAGATGCCCTTCGCCGACGGCTCGTTCTCCCTGCCCTTCGCCGGCCAGCCCTACTTCGTCTCCGAGTACGGCGGGATCTGGTGGAACGCGCAGGAGGCCCGCGAGGCCGCCGAGGCGGAGCGCGCCGGGAACAACGCCGCCGCCTCCTGGGGCTACGGCGAGCGGGTGCGCAGCGAGGAGGAGCTCTACGAGCGCTTCGAGGGCCTCACCCGGGTGCTGCTCGAGGACCCGCTGATGTTCGGCTACTGCTACACGCAGCTGACCGACGTCTTCCAGGAGAAGAACGGCGTGGTCGACTTCGCGCGCGGACGCAAGCTCGACCTCGCCCGCCTGCGCGGGATCCAGCAGCAGGAGGCCGCGTACGAGCGGGAGTGACCTCCTCCCGCCGGAGCCCGGTCCGCCGAGAACCCACGTGACGGGAGCGCCGGGCCGGGGCACGATGGCCGCATGGTCGATCGGTCACGTCTGTGGGACGCCCGCGCCGCCGCCGCGTACGACACCCCTGGGGAGGGGATGTTCGCGCCCGAGGTGCTGGGGCCGACGGTCCGGCGCCTGGCCGAGCTCGCCGCCGGCGGGCGCGCCCTCGAGCTCGCGATCGGCACCGGCAGGGTCGCGCTCCCGCTGCGGGAGACGGGCGTCGAGGTGGCCGGGTTCGAACTGTCGGAGGCGATGCTCGCCCGCCTGCGCGAGAAGGCCGGACCCGAGCGGATCCCCGTCACGCT
>CAZHSL010000339.1:0-3542 GCA_964535185.1 uncultured Corynebacterium sp. | reverse complement strand
GAGGCCGGGCACGACGAGGAGTTCACGGTGCTGGTGCACCGGGTGACGCTCGGCTAGATCGCCGCTGTGGTCCCACCGCGAGGACGTCGCTGACCCTGCGCAAACAGATGCGGTGCCGTCCGAACGGACGACACCGCATCGGTGTGTGGAGCAGAGCTCTCGGTCACTGAGCCGTGCTGACCACAACCGTATTGGCGACCTTGTCGTGCCACCCCTGACGACGCCCCGTGCTGTCGAAGGTCGGCGACACGTAGCAGACCACGGTGCCGATCCAGCCGATGAAGGGAATCAGCGCGCACAGTCCCGGGATGAGGTAGCGGACCAGGCCGGCTCCGATTCCGGGCACGTCGCCGTTGCGAGGCTTGACGACCTTGACCTTCATGACCATCTTGCCCACCGTGGCACCCCAGAAACCGATCATGACGGCCTCGTAGGCATAGACGATGGCGATAGCCAGAGTCATCAGGCCCATGAAGCCGAGGAATCCGACACCTGCTGCGCCGCCGCTCCCGTCATCCACACTCGCGGCGCCTGCCAAGATGGCGACCGCGAGGACCATGAAAATGGTGAGTGCAATACCGAGAACCACACCATCGAGGATCCTTGCGATGAGGCGATTGGTCATCGAAGCCATCTTGACCGCGCCCTTGCCCGGGATCTCGATGTACTCCGCGACCTGGCCTGCGACCGATCCCACGCCGACCACACCAGGGGTCGACGATGCGGGGACGGTGTTCGGGCTCGGTGCGCTGTAATTGCTCGCAGGGCTGGCATAGGCCGTCTGCTGGGGATCCTGCTGCTGGCTCGGATCCTGGTATTGCTGTGTCATTTTCGGTTCCCCCTATGAGAGTTGCGCCTACGCCGACCTGCTGGGCGTAGGCCAAGTTCCTGCTACATCCTAGTTGAGCGGGACTTCTGTTCGGCGGTCATCACGCATGTCGGCGTCAGACGCCGATCTCTCGACATGCGAAACGCCCAGACCCTGAGGGCCTGGGCGTTTCGATGAGCGACAACCTCGTGCGGACACGAGGAGACCGCCACGTCGATCAGTCCTGCGTCAGATCGACTGATCTCCTACCGGCTCGTCCCTCGCCAGCACGTCGATCAGTCCTGCGTCGTCTCGCGTCGGTCCTGGGTCCACTCCACGTGGAAGGTGCCCTCGGCGTCGACGCGCTGGTAGGTGTGCGCACCGAAGTAGTCGCGCTGCGCCTGGACCAGGGCGGCCGGGAGGCGCTCGGCGCGCACCGAGTCGTAGTAGGACAGGGTCGAGGCGAACACCGGGACGGGGTAGCCGCTCGCGGCCGCGAAGGCCACGATCCGGCGCCAGGCCGGGATGCACTTGGTGATCTCGGCGGTGAAGTACTCGTCGCTCAGCAGCAGCGAGAGCCCCGGGTTGCGGTCGTAGGCCTCGGTGATGCGGTCGAGGAAGCGGGCCCGGATGATGCAGCCCTCGCGCCAGATCGCGGCCATGTCGCCGAGGGTGATGTCCCAGCCGTACTCGTCGGCGCCCTTGGCGATCTCGTCGAAGCCCTGCGAGTACGAGACCAGCTTCGCGGCGTACAGCGCCTTCTGGAGGTCGTCGATGAACTGCTTCGGATCGGCGATCTCGAGCTGCTGCTCCTCGCCGACGAGCACGCCGCGGGCGGCCTCGCGCTGCGGGGTGCCGCCGGAGATCGAGCGGGCGAAGGTCGCCTCGGCGATGCCGGTGACCGGGACGCCGAGGTCCAGCGCGGTCTTCACGGTCCAGGCGCCGGTGCCCTTCTGGGCGGCCTGGTCCAGGACCACGTCGACGAAGGGCTTGCCGGTGGTGACGTCCTTGTGGTGCAGCACCGTGGCGGTGATCTCGATGAGGAAGGACTCCAGGTCGCCCTTGTTCCACTCGGCGAAGACGTCGCCGATCGCGTCGGCGTCCATGCCCAGGGCCTTGGACATCATGTCGTAGGCCTCGGAGATGACCTGCATGTCGGCGTACTCGATGCCGTTGTGGACCATCTTCACGAAGTGACCGGCACCATCCGCGCCCACGTGGGTGCAGCAGGGCTTGCCGTCCTCGGCCTTCGCGGCGATCGTCTCGAACATGGGGCCGAGGCGGTCGTAGGACTCCTTGGTGCCGCCGGGCATGATCGAGGGGCCGTTCAGGGCGCCCTCCTCGCCGCCGGAGACGCCGGCGCCCACGAAGTGCAGGCCCCGCTCGCGCAGCGCGGCCTCACGGCGGCGGGTGTCGGTGAACAGCGCGTTGCCCGCGTCGACGATGATGTCGCCCTCCTCCATGAGGGAGGCGAGCTCGTCGATCACGGCGTCGGTGGGGCCGCCGGCCTTGACCATGATGATCGCCACGCGCGGCTTCTGCAGGGAGGCGACGAAGTCCGCCATCGACTCCGAGGGGTAGAACTCGCCGTCGGAGCCGTGCTCGGCGATGACGTGCTCGGTCTTGCCGACGCTGCGGTTGTGGATGGCGACCTTGAAGCCGTTGCGGGCCAGGTTGCGGGCCAGGTTGGAGCCCATCACCGCCATACCGGTGACGCCGATGTCCGCGACATCGGCGGGGGACGGAGCGAAGCTTGCCATGGGATCTCCTCAGGTCGGGATGACTGTCGAGCCGGTCCGATCCGCTCGGGCCGACGGGAGGTCGGCCGGTGGTCGCCCGGTCTTGCCCCGTCCATCTTAGGGACCGCCGGCTCTCCGTGCCGCGCTGTGCCGGGGTTTGCCGTGACGACGGCACGAGCCGGTACCGTGACCGCGTCACCGTCAACGGCCGTGACCGGCCCGAACGAGAGCGATGCCTCCGATGACCCTTCCCTCCCCCGCGCCCGGCCCGTCCGCACCCGCGGCCCCTCCGGGCACCGATCTCGGCGCCGACGTCGGCGCGGCCGCACGCTTCGCCGGCCGGGCCCTGCTGCGCAGCCCGCTGGCCCTGCTCGGCGCGGGCGCGGTCTACTCGGTGCTGCTGGTGCTGGTGATCACGGTTGGGACCGTCCTCGCCGTGCTCCTCGTGCTCGCCATGGTCGAGGCGGGCCCGAGCACCGGCGCCGAGCTCACGCCGGGGCAGCTCGTCGCCGTGGTCGCGACCTCCTTCGCCGTGGTGCTGGTGGCCCTGCCGGTGGGGCTGCTGTGGCAGGCGGCGACGGCCCGGGCCGGCGGCGTGATCCTCGAGGGCGGACGCCCGAGCTTCGGCGAGGCGCTGATCGGCCGGGGGCGCGTGTTCCTCACCGCGCTCGTCGTGCTGGTGGTCACCCTCATCGGCACCCTCCTGCTCTACCTGCCGGGTCTCGTCGCCGCCGTGCTGCTCATGTACGCGGTCCCCGCCTCGGCGCGCGGCGCGTCCCCGCTCGCGGCCGTGAAGGAGTCCGTCTCCCTGGCCCGCTCCCACCTGGGCACCACCGTGGTCGGGACCGTGCTGGTGATGGCGGCGAGCTACGTCTCGGGCCTGGTCGTCATCGGCTTCATCGCCGTGGTGCCCCTCACGGTGCTCTTCCAGATGGCCCTGTACGAGCGCCTCAGCGCCCGCGAGGTCCCCGAACCCGCCCAGGCCTGAGAGCCTC
>CAZHSL010000338.1:0-3547 GCA_964535185.1 uncultured Corynebacterium sp. | reverse complement strand
AGCGCACCCTGGCCGTGCGCGACCGCTACCTGGATCCGATCTCCTACATGCAGGTTGCGATGCTGCAGCGGGCCCGTGCCGCCACAGAGCGGGGCGAGGAGCTCTCGCCCCAGCTGCAGCGGGCGCTGCTGACCACCATCAACGGTGTCGCGGCGGGCCTGAAGAACACCGGCTGATCCGGCAGTCCGGCGGGGCCGGCAGGGGCCGCCCCCGCAGTGATGCGCCGTGAGGACCTGTGCGTACGCGCACCGGTCCTCACGGCGCATTGGCGTTCGCGGTCGCGGGTCGGCTCCGCGCCGGGGCGTCAGCGCAGCGGGCGCTCCATGATGTCCATGCCGAGGCCGTCGACCTTGAGCCAGTCCGGGTTGCCGGCGAAGGGCACGGCCCGGCCGACCGGCGTGAAGCCGTGGCGCTGGTACCACTGCTGCAGCTCCGGCCTGCCCTGCAGCACCTGGATCACCAGCACGTCCACGCCGGCGCTCGCCAGCAGCTCGGCCTGGGCCTCGAGCAGTCGGCCGCCCAGGCCGCGGCCCTGCATGGCGGGGCGCACCGCGAACAGGCCCAGCTCCGCCCGGGAGACGCCTGCGTCGTCCGCCGGGTCGCGGCGGGTGTAGCTGCAGCCGACGAGAGCCCCGTCGTGCTCGGCCACCAGCAGGGTGACCTGCGGGTCGGCGAGCATGGCGCGGACCTCGGCCGCATCGGTGCGGTGGCCGTCCACGAGGTGCGCCTCGGTGGTCCATCCGCCCTCGCCCCGGTAGGCCGCCTGCACCAGGTCGACGAGCTCGGGCACGTCGCCGTCGGCCGCCTCACGCAGGACGACTCCGGTGCTGTGCGGCGAGACGGCGGTGCGCTGTGCGGTCATGAGGGGATCCTTCCGGTGAGCTGCAGCTCTGCGAGCAGTCCGTGCCCGTCGGGCGCCTCGAGGCTGAGCGGCGTCTCGGCACGGTGCGCGGAGTGCTCGCGGGGCCGGCGGGAGCCGTGGGCGAGCAGCTGCTCGGGCTCGGTGAGCTGACGGATGAGCACGGAGTCGACCAGCTCGGGATGCCGGCGGGAGAACTCCGCGTAGATCGTGGGGTCGTGCTGGCCGTCGTCGCCCACCAGGATCCACCGCATCGTGGGGAACTCCGCGGCGAGCTGCGCCAGGGCGCGATGCTTGTGCTCGGGACCGGAGCGGAAGAACCCGGTGTTCGTCGGCCCCCAGTCGGTGAGCAGGAGCGGCCCGTCGGGATAGCCGTTGCGGTACAGGAAGCGCTTGAGGACGGGGAAGACGTTCCACGCCCCGGTGGAGAGGTAGAAGACGGGCATCGCCGGATGCTCACGCGCCAGGCGCTGGTAGAGCATCGGCATTCCGGGCACCACCTGGCGCGAGGACTGATGGATGACGAACGCGTTCCAGAAGGCGAGCAGGGGGCGCGGCAGCCAGGTGACCATCACGGTGTCATCGATGTCGCTGACCAGCCCCACCTCGGCCTCGTCGGGCACGATGGTGATGTCCGCGGTGACCTCGTTGCCGGGGGCGGTCCAGAGCACGGCCTCGTGGCGCCCCGGAGGCAGGGACACCTCGAGCTCGGCGTCGACGATGCCGGAGCGGTCGGCGCGGACGGTGAACTGCTTCTCGCCGAGCAGCACGTGGACGGTGCGGTGCGGGGCGACCTGTCCGGCGAAGTTCCGCCATCCGCGCACCGCCATGGTGCGCATGTCGTGGACGGGCTGGTCGTGGAAGTCCGCGGGGGTGCCGGGGGAGGCGTAGAGCACCTTCGCCAGCACCCGCACCCGGGAGCCCGAGCCGAAGCCGTGGAACGGCTGCAGGCGCAGGTCCCAGTGCAGGCGCCGCAGCGTGTCGCCGACGACGGCGTTCTTGACGTCCTCGATCCGGGCCGCCCAGTGGGGACGGTCTCCGCTGGAGCCCGAAGTGACGGCCCGGAGCGCACCGCGGGCGGAGGGGAGTCCCACCGGTCTCAGATGCTGCGGGCCATCTTCAGCCAGGCGCCGTCCGGATCGTCCTCGACGACCTCCCAGCGGTCGCCGGTGTCGGCGAAGCCCAGCGACTCGTACAGCGCACGGGCGCCCTCGTTCTTCGGGCCGACGTACAGGGTGACGGTGTCGGCGCCGTCCTCGGCCGCCCAGGCGAAGACCGCCTCGGCGAGCTTGCCGGCGATGCCGGAGTGGCGGGAGCTGGGGGTGACCCACATGGCCTGGAGCTCGCGCTCGTTGGTGGGGGAGTCCTGCTCGTGGCGCGCGGCGACGACGGCGACCGGCTGCCCCTCCTCGACGGCGAGGAACCAGGCGGCGTCGCGCACGCGCTGCTCCCAGACGGCGTCCTCGTAGGTGGATTCCTTCTCCCAGCTCTGCCCGAAGGCGGCAGGATCCGTGCTGAGGGACCGGAGACGGATCTCGCGCACGAGCGACCAGTCGTCGTCGTGGGCGCGGATGATTTCGGCCATGGGTGTCCTCCTGAGCCGTCGTTGCGTCGTCACGGGCCGTCGGACCCGGGTGATCATGCTTCCGCGTTGCCGCAGGCACCGCATGCAGTCCACCCCAGTGTACGTTCCCCAGCGGTTCGGCGCTCCACTCCGTCCGACCTTGACACAATAGGGACATGGAGCCCCTTCGTCTGCTGACCGTCTGCACCGGCAACGTGTGCCGATCCCCGGCCGCCGCGGTGATGCTGCGCGCCGCCGTCGAGGAGGCGGGGCTGACGGGGAGCATCGAGGTGGGCTCCGCCGGCACCAGCTGGGAGGCGGAGGGGATGCCGATGGACGACCGCACCGAGCTCGCCCTCGAGCGCGCCGGATACGCGCGGCCCTTCGAGCACGTCGCGCGCACCATCCATCTCACCGAGCTGCTGGCCTGGGACCTGGTGCTGCCGATGACCGCCGACCACGCCCAGCGCCTGCGCCGGATGGCGGAGCAGGCCCCGGAGGGAGCCTCCGCCCCGGAGATCCGGATGTGGCGCCGCTTCGAACCGGGGATCCCTCCGGACGCCCGACCGACGGAGATCGCGGTGGAGGACCCCTGGTACGAAGGTCAGGGAGCCTTCGACAGGACGATCCAGCGGATGCGGCTGAGCGTGCCCGGCATCATCGAGCGTGCGCAGGAGATGCTCGCCGAGCGATGACCCGCGGACTCCGCACGGCCTGCGGCACGAGCGGCGGTGCGCTCAGCGCGGGCCGCGGCGGCTGTGCAGGGTCGCGCCGATGAACCCGGCCGCGGTGAGGAAGCCGATCCCCAGCACGACGAGGACGACCTGACGCATCTGGCCGACGGCGGAATCGGTGTTCCCCGTGATCGCATCGAACAGACGGACCACGGGCCCGCCCTCCGCGACCTGAGAGGTGACCGGCGGCGGCGGGCTCTGCTCCTCGGCGGCGCCCCCGGCCTCGGTGCTCTCGTCGTCCTCAGCGGTCGTGACCGCGGGTGAGCTCGGCTCCTCCGGGGCGGAGGTGGGGTCAGCGGGCTCGGTCTCCGGTGAGGGTGATGTCGTCTCCGGCGCCGGGGCCGGTTCCTCGCGCTCGGTCTGCGTGGGCTGCGGATCCGCGGGCTCGGG
>CAZHSL010000337.1:0-3548 GCA_964535185.1 uncultured Corynebacterium sp. | reverse complement strand
GCAACCCCAAGATCATCAACGGCTCGCGCCGCAACCGCATCGCCCGCGGCTCCGGGACCACCGTCCAGCAGATCAACCAGCTGCTCGAGCGCTTCAAGCAGGCCCAGCAGATGATGAGGACGATGGGCCGGGGCATGGGTGGCGGCGCGATGCCGGGCATGCCCGGCGGGCCCGGCATGGGCATGGGCAAGAAGTCGCGCGGCCGGCAGGCTCCGCAGAAGCAGGTCAAGAAGTCCAAGTCCAAGAACCCGGCCAAGGCCGCACGCGAGCAGGCCGAGGCCGCGAAGAAGGCCGCGGCCGGTCCCGGCACGGGCGGTTCCGCGTTCGGCGGGAGTGCCAAGCAGACCGGTCAGCCGGATCTGTCGGATTTCGATCCCAGCCAGCTCCCGCCGGAGATGCAGAAGCTCCTCGGCGGTAAGTGATCCGCGGCCGGCGGGGCGCCCTGGCGGCGCCCGCCACGGCCTGCCACGGCACCGCGGCCACCATCCTCGGGCAGGTTGATCGACGTCCCGTTCCACTCTTCTGGTACGAATCGTCGATCAACTTCGCGGTGGGCTGCATCGGGGCTCGGGAAGGCCTGGCCCTGTCGGGAAACCTGGCCCTGTCGGGAGACCTGGCGCTGTCGGGAGAGGCGTGAGACTCACCGAGCCGTGAGCGAAGGGTCACCGCAGTGACCGTTCCCGGCGACCTCTCCTCCACATCACCTCGCACTCCACAGCGGTACCCGTGCTGCGCCGGCCCTCGCGGGCACGGCCTACGGTCCCGGTCATGGGACTGAGGCCGGAGGATCTGGAGCGCGGGGCGGTGTATCGGCGGCGGTGGCTGCTCGAGAACGGGATGCATCCCCGCCACCTCTCCTCGCCCGGGATGACCCGGGTGCTCCCGACCTGCTACACCCGCAGCGAGCACCCGGCAGATCTGCGCCGGGTGGTGCTCGCCGCGCAGGATCTGCTCGTCGTCCCGTCGGCCGTCTGCGGGGTGACGGCGGCGGAACTGTTCGGGATGCGCCTGCCGCACCGAGTGACGCGAGCCGGTGGCGCGGCCGTCCACCTCGAGGTCGAGAGAGGGAGCGCGCCTCGCCGCACCGCGCTGCTCGTCGTCCATCGTCGAGCCCCGTCCGCGACGCTCGGACTGCACGGGGTGACGATGGTCGAGCCGCTCATCGCCCTGCAGCAGATCGCCGGCCGGCTCACTCTCCAGGAGCTCGTCGTCGCCGTCGACTCGCTGGTCGCGGACCGCTACGGGACTGTTCAGCGGATCCCGCTCCTCGAGGTGCGACAGCGGGCGGAGCACGCACGCGGCCGTGGGGCAGCTCGTCTCCGCGCAGCCGTGGCGCATGCCCGGGAGCGGGTGTGGTCGCCGCGGGAGACCCATATGCACCTCATGCTGAGGGACCACGGCTGGCCGCCGCCGGCGCTGAACCACGAGATCGTCGACCCGGCCACGGGGATCGTCTACTACGTCGATCTCGCATACCCGGACCGTCGCATCGCCATCGAGTACGACGGCAGCCGACATGTGACCGACCCGGACCGCGTCACGCACGACGATCACAAGAGCGCAGTCCTCCACGCCCAGGGGTGGACCGTGCTCCGGGTGCACGCGAAGGACCTCCACGACCCGACCGACGTCTTCGCCCGTCTCGACCACGCATGGGCCGCCCGGGCGGCGAGGCATGGAGATGCGGTGAGGGCCGGAGCTGTGGCGCGGGGCGGAGGTGTGGAGCGGCCGGTGGCGCCGGAACATCCGGAGACGCGGAGCACGAAGGGCCGAATGCCGGGACCGGCGCGGGGTGGCCGCCCGGCGCGGAGGTCGATGCCGGTCCAGGACGGATGCTCTGGCCCGACAGCCGGTACGGTGGCGGATCGATAGGCTCGCCGGCATGATCACCGACGCTGCCGCCCCGATCCTCCACCTGCGCGGACCGATCCTGCTGGGCCCCGAGGAGGAGCTCGCCGAGGCCTGGGTCGCGGACGGGGTCATCCGCCACGAGCGGCCCGAGCTGTCCAGCGGAGCCGAGATCCTCGAGCTCGACGGATACGTCGTCCCCGGCCTCGCCGACCTCCACTGCCACCTGGGCATCGCCGACGGGGGAGGGGGCACCACCCTTGCCCAGGCGCGGGAGCAGGCACTCGTCGACCGGGATTCCGGGGTGCTGCTGATCCGTGACGCGGGCTCGATCATCGACACCGCGCCGCTGCAGCAGCAGTCCGACCTGCCCCGCCTGATCCGCTGCGGTCGCCACCTGGCCCGTACCCGTCGCTACCTGCGCGGCTACGCGGACGAGGTCGAACCCGAGGAGCTCCCCGGCGCCGTGGCCCGGGAGGCTCGGCGAGGCGACGGCTGGGTGAAGCTGGTGGGGGACTGGATCGACCGCGGCGTCGGGGACCTCACCCCCTGCTGGGAGGCGGAGGACTTCACCGCCGCTGCCGACGCCGCCCATGCCGCCGGGGCCCGCATCACCGTCCACACCTTCGACGAGGCCACGCTCCCGCTCGCGCTGGACGCCGGGTTCGACTGCCTCGAACACGCCACCGGGCTCACCGACGAGACGATCGCCCGCACTGCTGAGGCCGGGATCCCGGTGGTCTCCACGCTGGTCAACGTCGACGAGTTCGAGAGCTACGCGAGCCAGGGCGAGACGAAGTTCCCGGCCTACGCCGCGCACATGCGCCGCCTGCGCGCCGGACGGTACGAGCGCACCCGCGATGCGCACGACGCCGGGGTGCAGCTGCTCGCGGGGACCGACGCCGGGGGAGTGCTCGGCCACGGGATCATCCACGACGAGCTCGACGAGTTCGCGCGGGCCGGACTCGATGCCGTCACGATCCTCGACGCGGCGACGTGGGCGCCCCGCCGCTTCCTCGCAGCGCCCGGCCTCGAGGACGGCGCCCCGGCGGATCTCCTGGTCCTGCCCCGGGACCCGCGCACCGACCATCGTGCCCTGCGCGAGCGGGACCTGGTGGTGCTGGGCGGTCGGATCGTGGCGTGAGGGCCCGGCGCGGCGGCCCGCGGCCACGTCGAGGAGGGTTCCCGCTGAGCGGCACCTCTCTCGTCACGGCACGGGGGAGGGGCCGGTACCCCCGTGTGCCCCGGCGCACAGGCTCCCGGGTGGTGCGATGACCGCATCGCCTGGCATACTCAGGTGCTGTATGTGCGCGGGCCGGCCCTCTACCCGTCCGCGCGCGACACCCCGAGGACCGTCAGCGCCCGCATGACCCCACAGGCTGCGGCGGGACTCACCCGAACATCCCTGAAGGAGAGTCCACCCACGTGGCTGTCAAGATCCGCCTGAAGCGCATGGGCAAGATCCGTGCACCGTTCTACCGCATCGTCGTCGCCGATTCGCGCAAGAAGCGCGACGGCGCCGTGATCGAGGAGATCGGCAAGTACCACCCCACCGAGAACCCCTCCCTCATCGAGATCCAGTCGGAGCGTGCGCTGTACTGGCTCGGGGTCGGTGCGCAGCCGTCCGAGCAGGTCACCGCGCTGCTGCCGGTCACCGGCGACTGGGCGAAGTTCAAGGGCGAGGGCGATGTCGCCGGTTC
>CAZHSL010000336.1:0-3557 GCA_964535185.1 uncultured Corynebacterium sp. | reverse complement strand
AGGTCCTCGGTGGACTTGGTGGCGTTGATGACCACCCAGTAGACGGGGACCAGGAAGTAGATCGCCACGATCGCGAGGATCGCGGTGACCAGGATGGTGGTGGTCGGCTTGCGCCCCGCGTCGCGGGCCCCGGTGCGGTGCTCCTGCGAGGAGCGCTTGGCGTCGGCCCGGCGGTGCCCGGTGGGCGCGGCCGTGTCGTGGGTGGGGTTCGAGGTGCTCATCGGCGCTTCTCCGTCCAGTTGGAGATTCCCAGCGCGATCGCCGAGAGGAGGAAGGCGGAGACCGCGATGATCACGGCCTGCGCGGCCGCCATGCCCACGTCGTTGTACTGGAACGCGAAGGCGTAGGCGGACATGTTCGGGGTGTACTCCGTGGTGATCCCGGCGCTCATGGTCTGCAGCAGTCGCGGCTCGGCGAACAGCTGCAGGGTGCCGATGATCGAGAAGATGATCGTCAGCAGCAGGGCGGGACGGATCAGCGGCAGCTGGATCGCCGTCGCCACACGGAACCCGCTCGCGCCGTCGATCTTCGCCGCTTCGTAGAGCTCACCGGGGATCGACTTCAGCTGCGCGATGATGATGAGCATGTTGTACCCGGTGTAGGTCCAGGTCACGATGTTCGCGATCGACCACAGCACCATGTTCGGGCCCAGGAAGTCGATCTCGATGCCCACCCAGCTCAGCACGTCCACGACCGGGCTCAGGCCCGGGATGTACAGGAACGACCACAGGATCGTGGCGATCACGCCGGGGATGCCGTAGGGCAGGAAGTAGCTGGCGCGGAAGAACCCGGGCCACTTCGCGCTCGCGCTCTCCAGCAGCAGCGCGAGGACCGTGGCGGCCACGATCATCACGGTGACCTGCACGATCCCGAACAGGACCATGCGGCCGATCGATTCGACGAAGTTCGGGTTCGACAGGGCCTTGAGGTAGTTGTCGAAGCCGGCGAAGCTGTTGGTCAGCCCGCCTTCGCCGAGCAGCCCGGAGCGCTCGACGGTGTTGAACGAGTACCCGATCGCCATGATGATCGGCACGATCATGGTGCCGATGAACACCACCAGGAACGGGGCCAGCAGGATCCAGGGTGCTGACTTCGACTTCATCGTGCCTCCTCCGCGTTCAGTCCCATCTCACGCATGATCTCGACGATCTTCGTCTGCGTCTGCGGGAGCATGTCCACCAGCGGGACCTCACCGGTCACCGCGGTGCTCATGCCGTTGCCGATCATGTCCTGGGCACGCTGCATGAGCGGCGCCCAGGTCCAGTCGAGGTTCTGCCCATCGGCCATGGGCTGGATGACCTCCTCGTTGTAGTTCTGGCCGGAGAAGAACTCGGAGGGCTGCTGGCGGATCTCGCCGATGTAGTCCTTGGCCGGCGACCACCCGATGCCGGAGTACTCGATCATGGCGTCGATCCCGGCGGGGTCGGTGCACATCCACACCAGGAACTCGAGCGCCTCGGCCGGGTGCCGGCTCGTCGACAGCACCGCGGCGGAGGAGCCGCCGTGGGCGGCCGAGGCGTACCCGTCGGACCACGTGGGCATCGGGGCGACGGCCCACTTGCCCTCGCCGTCGGGCACGGACTCGATGAGCGCATCGGACCAGGAGCCGGAGATCGTCGCCAGGACGTCGCCCTCGCCGGCCGCCGCCATCCACGGGGTGGAGAACGCGCCGTAGCTGGTGCCGATGATCTTCGCGGCGAGGATCTCGTCCCAGTACTCGGCCACGCGCATCGAGGCCTCGTCCGTCATGTCCACGATCCAGCCGTCGCCCTCCGGGCGGAACCACACCGCGCCGGCCTGCTGGGCCCAGGCGATGAGGTACGAGCCGTCCGAGGGGTCCAGGGTGATCAGGCTCCGGCCCTCCTCCGCGACGGCCTCGGCGGTCTCGCGGAACTCGTCCCACGTGGACGGGGGCGCGAGTCCGAGCTCGCCCTCGAGCACCTCGCGGTTGTAGAAGGTGGCCACGGGACCGGTGTCCTGGGGGACGGCCCAGAACGTGTCGCCGACCTCCACCTGGCTGAGGGCGCCGGGGTCGAAGGACTCCGTCTGCTCGGCGAAGCCGTAGCGGTTGAGGTTCGTCAGCGCCCCGGCGAGAGCGAACTCCGGCACCTGGCGCAGCTCGACCTGGGCGACGTCGGGCCCGCCGCCCGCGGCGACCGCGGAGAGGATCTTGGCGTAGCCGCCCTCGCTGCCGCCCGGGATCCAGGTGGTCTCCACCTTGATCCGGTCCTGCGTCTGGTTGAACGCGTCCGCGACCTTCTGCAGGTCCTTCAGCCAGGCCCAGTACGTGATGGTCACCGGCCCGTCGTCGGGCGGGATCGTGGGTGCGGCATTGACGTTGCCGGGGTTCGGCGGTGCGCAGGCGCCCAGGCCGGCGAGCATCGCCGCTCCGGACCCCGCCAGCGCAGCGCGCCGGGACAGTGATGGCGTCATCGTCGTGTCATCGTCCTTCCTCGTCATCGAGAGTGCTGCGAGCGTAGCGCGCCGGAGTCGGAACCCGACGACACACTCTGCGTGAACGTTCACGGTGAGGGGATCCTACTCGATCCGCCGCGATCGCTCCAGCATCGAGGGATCCCCGACGAAGGAGGTGGGCATGGCCCTGCCGCATTCCAGCGCCCGCTACCGTCAGATCGCCGAGATCCTGCTGAGCAACGGGTTCTCGGCGCTCGTGGGCCAGCTCGGGCTGACCGATCACGTGCCCGAAGCGCTGCGTCACCGCCTGCGGGCGCGGGTCGCGGCCGGCTCACCGGGCACCGCGGACGATCCGGGCGCTGCGCCGCTGCCGGGACCGGCCCGCCTGTGCCGCGCCCTCGAACAGCTGGGGCCGACGTTCGTGAAGCTCGGCCAGATGCTGGCCACGCGCGACGACCTGCTGCCGACCGCCTACACGGAGGCGCTCACGCGGCTGCAGGACGCGACCGATCCGGTGCCCTTCGCGGCGATCGCGGCGACGGTGCGCGAGGAGCTCGGCATCCCTGTCACCGAGGCGTACTCACAGTTCGACGAGGCCCCGCTCGCCACGGCCTCGATCGGAGCCTCCGCCGCGAGCTGGACCACCGCGCGGAGGCCGCCGACGCCCACCGCTTCGCCCGGGACCTCGCCGACGACCCCGTCGTGCGGATCCCCGGCTGTTCGACGAGCTGACCACGTCGCAGGTGCTCACCGCTCGCCGCCTTCTTCGAGAGACTCACCACACTGCTGCGCAGACATCGTCTGCAGCGTCCTGCGGAGGTCTCCCGGCTGCTGCGCATGCTCGTGCGGCGCAGCGCCCGGGGTCGCTGAGCGCGACGGACCGCTGAGCGGGGCGGACGGCCCGCTCGGCGGCTTATACCACGGCGAGGGTGGGGCTGTCCCGAGAACGCCGCAGACGGCGGCCGCGACCGGCTCTCGCGGTGGTAGCGTCAGCGCCCGGCAGCTCCCGGACTGCCGCATCCCGCCGTGACCGCCTCCTGCGAGGCCGTGCCGCGGCGCTCCCCTCCCCCGTCCCCAAGGAACTGCTTCATGGTCGACCTCCGCCTCGACGCCCAGTGGATCGACTACGCGATCATCGCGTT
>CAZHSL010000335.1:0-3560 GCA_964535185.1 uncultured Corynebacterium sp. | reverse complement strand
GGATCGCACCGCCCACGGTGTCCAGGTGGTGGCGCACCGCGGCGGCGCTGAGATGATCCACCACGGGGCCCTCCGCCCCGGCGGCGGAGCGCTTGACCTGCTGCCCGGTGACCTCGGACCACGCCAGCAGCACGGTGCGGGGACCGCGGCCGACGGGGATCTCGAGCCGGTCCCCCTGGATCGGGAGGCGCTGCCAGCCCGAGGGCGGCAGCCCCTCGGCCAGGTGCACCGAGACCAGCTCGTCCCCCGGCCAGGAGGGGGTGAGCTCCCAGTGCAGCGCCTCGGGCCCCAGATCGCGCCGCTCCCATCGCAGGCGCCGCGCGGCATGCTCGGCGCCGATGTGGGCCCCGCCGTAGGACCAGCCGCTGCCGAGGGTCACATCCAGCCGCAGCCCCAGCTCGCGGGCGCGCTCGGCGGCGTGGCGGAGGTGCGCGAGCACCTCGGGAGAGAGGTAGTGCGGGGCTCCCGGCCGCAGCGGGTACACCAGCGCGACCTCGGCCCCGCCGAGGCCGGCGGCGGCCATGGCCCGCAGTTCGCGGTCGATCTCGCCGCGGTCGACGTCGGGGCCGAACCACCACCAGCGCATCATCGGCCGAGCGGCCGGATCGGGGCTGGTCAGGGCGTCGAGGACCTGGTGGGCGGTGTGGGCAGTCATGGCGGCTCCTATCAGGACGCCGCGGGCGGGGCCCAGCGCTGCACCGCGTCCTTCCGGGCCCAGCTCACGCCGAGCTCGCTGAAGGGGCGTCCGGCGGTGAGGGCCGAGCGCAGGGTCTCCTCGATCCCGTCGACCACCGGGTGCGCGGCCGGGCCCTCCCCCACCCAGTCCACGCCGGTCTCGATCGGCAGCGGATCGGGGACGGACTGGATGGCCTCGAGCACGGCGGAGAACGCACCGGTCGAGGCGAGGGAGGACAGCA
This sequence comes from uncultured Corynebacterium sp., assembly GCA_964535185.1. Lineage (GTDB taxonomy): Bacteria > Actinomycetota > Actinomycetes > Actinomycetales > Dermabacteraceae > Brachybacterium. The sequence continues at coordinate 2,643 of CAZHSL010000335.1, read as the reverse complement.
GCGGGACCTGCCGGTCGCGCACATGGGCGATGAGGTTCTCCATGAGGTCCACGCGCTCGTGGGCGAGCTCCTGCACCTCCCCGTCGGCAGCCGTGCGCACCGAGCGGTCCTCGGTGTAGTAGAGCCGGTGGGAGCCGGCGCGCCCGCTGATCTCGATCCAGGGCGCCTCCTGCTGCGGGGCCGTGGTGGTCAGAGCGCACACCACCGCCGGGCCCGATCCGTGCGGGTCGATGCGCAGGAAGGTGGTGTCGTCGGCCTGGATGTCGTGGGCGCGGCGCAGCTCGGTGGTGATGCCGGCGATGTCCGCGATCTCGTCGATCCCGGCGATCGCGAGCCCGGCGTGCACGGAATGGGCGAGCGGATTGGTGGCGACCCCGTCGGCCACCCGCCGGCCGTCCTCGAGGCGGCGCCGGCCCGCCCAGGCGGAGCGGGCGTAGTAGGCGCGGTCGCGCTGCCAGGCCCCGTGCACGTGCACGGCGCTGAGCGGGCCGAACGCCCCGGAGGCGACCTCCTGGCGCAGCGCGTCCACCCCGCCGCCGCCCCGGGCCTGGAAGCCCACCTGGACCGAGCGGCCCGCCTGCTGCGCCGCCTCGAGCAGGGCCCAGTGGTCGGTGAGGGCCGGCACCGGCGGCTTCTCGAGGTAGACGTCGCACCCGGCGGCCAGCGCCTCGGTCGCCAGCGGCACGTGGGTGTCGATGGGCGTCGCGATCGCGACGATCTCCGGTCGCCGCGCGTCCGGCAGCGCGGCCAGCAGGTCCGCGAGGCTGCGGTGATGGATCGCGGCGAGCTCGGCGGGCGGTTCGACGACGTCGACCACGCCGACCAGCTGTGCGAGACCGGCCGCCTCGAGACGGGCGAGGTTCTTCAGGTGGACGGCGCCGAAGCCGCGGGTGCCGACGAGGGCGATGCGTGCGGGTGCCGGGCTCATCGGGCGGCCCCCGAGAGGGCCGGGCCGGTCCCCGAGAGGGCCGGGCCGGTCCCCTCGCGGCGGAGGTCCAGGCCCAGGAGCTCGGCGACGTCGACCGGCATCGCGGTGGTCAGGGACTCGTTGCCGCAGATCCCGACGGCGATCGCCCGGATCCCGTCGGTGTGGTCGGAGGGGCGTCCGAGATCGTCCTGCACGGGGCCGACGAACACGTCGCTCAGCAGCAGCGCGTCGCCGCCGCCGTGCCCGCCCACCCCCTCGGGGATCTCCACCTCACGAGCGGGCTCGAAGTGCCGCTGGACCACCAGGCGCTCGCCGCGCTCCCGCGCGCCGGCATCGTCCCCGGTCACCGCGACGGCGCTCGGATCGACGTGGGTCGAGGACCTGGGCTCGTCCTGCCCCCGCGGGATCACCTCGGCCCGCTCGACCACCTCGAGCTCCGCCCGGCCGGCGGTCCCGTTGACCGCCACGCGGTACCCCTCCCACGGGCTGTGGGCGTTCAGGGCGTAGGTGAGCACGGCGCCGCGGGAGTAGTCCACGATCGCGGTGAGGTTGTCCTCGGCGGTGATGCCGTCCGCGAAGACGGACTGGTCGCGCCGGTAGCCGTCGTGCTGCTCGGCCTCGAGGTAGAGGGCCTCGAGCCGTTCGTCGGAGCGCAGGTCCAGCTCGAACGGGTCGTGGGGGCCGTCGTGCGTGCCGCGCTCGGGCAGCAGCTCCTGCCCGCGGGCGGTGGCGTTGTGCTCGCCGTAGAAGCGCAGACCGCCGCGGGCGTAGACCCGGGTGGGGGTGTCCGCGAGCCACCAGTTGACCAGGTCGAAGTGGTGGGCGGCCTTGTGCACGAACAGGCCGCCGCTGTTGGCCTTGTCGCGGTGCCAGCGGCGGAAGTAGTCCGCGCCGTGCTGGGTGTCCAGCACCCACTCGAAGACCACCGAGACCACGTCACCGATCTCGCCGGAGGCGATGACCTGCTTCAGCGCGGTGTTGCGGGGGCTGTAGCGGTAGTTGAAGGTCACCACCACGCTGCGGCCGGTGCGGTCGATCGCCTCCTGGATCGCGCGCGCCGAGGGGGCGTCGATGGTCAGCGGCTTCTCGACCACCACGTCGGCCCCCGCCTCGAGCGAGCGCACCACGTGCTCGGCGTGCAGACGGTCCACGCTGGTGACGATCACCCGGTCCACGCGCTGCTCGGCGATGACCTGCTCGAGCTGGTCGGGGCCGGCCAGGGTGACGTCCGCGAAGGCGGGGACCCGGTCGCGGTGGAACTCGCGCCGGGCGGGGTTCACGTCGATCAGCGCCACGAGCTCGGCGACGTCGGCGTGCGGACCGGCGATCGCGTCGAGGTACATCTGGGCGCGATGGCCGGTACCGATCAGGGCGTAGCGGGTGGGCATGGGGCTTCCTCCAGGAACGGGGTCGAGAGCGATGCGTGGGCGAGAGCGGTGCGGGGGCGAGGAGACGGGGAGGCGCGAACGGGCGGAGGGGCGGAAGAGGACGGGACGGAGGGGCGTTCGTGGCGTCGGGGCGGACGGGGCGGCCAGGGCGGTCGAGCCGCCCTCCCCCGGCGCGAGGGTTGTCAGATTCCGAACCAGTTCCAGGCCGGAATCGGCTCAGAATCTGACAACTCCCGCCGGGCGGGCACCGGCGGGGCCGCCGATCCGGCGGCACTACTTGATGCCCGTGGTGGCGAAGCCCTTGACCAGGAACCGCTGGCCGAACAG
>CAZHSL010000334.1:0-3590 GCA_964535185.1 uncultured Corynebacterium sp. | reverse complement strand
AAGAAGACCAGCGCCGCGAAGCAGGGCTCCGGCACGACGAAGGACACGGGCACGAAGAAGTCCGGCACGACGAAGAGCGGCACGTCGAAGAAGCGCGACGGCTCGAAGAAGGCCGGCAGCTCGACGAAGAGCGGTTCCTCCAAGAAGTCCAGCTCCTCCGCCACGTCCCGCGAGAAGTCCGCCTGAGAGGACCGGGACCGAACGGTCGACCGCGGCCCCGCACGTCAGCGCCGGGAACCTCCGCGACTGCGTTGACGCTCCGGACCGCCGCGACGTGCGAGGGCTGTACCTGTACCGGTCGCCACCGCGTACGTCGCCGAGTTCGCGCTGAAGAAGCGCCGCGGCGGGCTCTCGATCATCCAACAGTGGATGATCACGATCGGCATCCTCGGCGCCTATGTCGTCGCGGTGATCCTGCTGAAGGCCTTCCCCGACGCCGCCACCACCGTCGACTGGCGGATCATGCTCGGCGTGGGCTTCATCCCCACGATCGTCTCGCTGCTGCTGCGCGCCCGAATACCCGAGTCGCCGCGCTGGCTGCTCGAGCGCGGGCGCGAGGAGGATGTGCGCGTGGCGATGCGCAAGCTCGACATCGAGGTGACCGCGGAGCAGGTCCACGCCGAGGCGCTCGCCGTGCAGGGGCGGGTGCGGCGCCTGGCGAACACCACCCTGTGGACCCCGGCGGTGCGCCGCGTGCTGGTGGTGGTGTGCGTGTTCTTCGTCTTCCAGCAGATCACCGGGATCAACGTCGCCTTCTACTACGGGCCCGAGCTGCTCGGGCCGTACTTCGGCACCGAGGGCGGCGACCCCGCAGAGGCCGAGATCGCCGGCGTCATGGCCGCCGGCGTGCTCGCGATCGTCAACGTGGTCGCGACCTACTTCGCCTTCCGCTACATCGACACCTTCGGCCGCCGCAAGCTCGCCATCGGCGGCTTCTCGTGCATGCTCGTCTTCCTCGTGATCGGGGCGATCGGCAATGCGACCCTCACCAGCACGGCGCAGCTCGTGGTCCTCATGGTCACCTTCGCGCTGTTCAACTCGAGCTTCGCGATCGGGGTGGGAGGCACCGGCTGGCTGATCCAGGGCGAGATCCTCCCGACGGCGGTGCGCGGCCGGGCCGCGGCGATCGCTGCGGGGGTCAACTGGCTCGCGAACTACCTCCTGGTGCTGCTGTTCCCGGTGCTGCAGACGGCGCTCGGGCTCTCGTGGGTGATGATCATCTTCGCCGTGCTGTGCCTGGGCGGCGCGCTCTTCGTGCACCGCTTCCTGCCGGAGACGAACGGGAAGGCGGCCGACGAGACGAGCCTGCTGTTCGAGGGCCCGGTCAACCGCGAGGACCCCTCGGAGCCGTCGCGGGCCCCGTCGGCCGAGCGCTGAGCCCGCACGCCCCGGTGGGACGCGATGGCCGCGCTCGCCGCGGCCGGGCAGGATGGGGGCGATCCGCATCGTCCCGACCCGAGGAGATCCCATGACCGTCGTCGTCACCGCCGTGTTCCATCCCAAGCCCGGCAAGCAGCAGGAGCTGGCCGAGGCCATGCGCCGCGGCATCGCCGCAGTCCACACCGAGGACGGCTGCGAGCTCTACGCGATCCACGACGCCGAGGACGGCACGATCACGATGATCGAGAAGTGGTCGAGCGCCGAGGCGCTGGACACCCACGGCGACAGCGATGAGGTGAAGATCCTGCGCGAGGACGTCGCCGACCTCCTCGAGAAGCCCGCCACGGTCACGCGCATGACGCCGATCCCCGCGGGCACGGAGGCGCAGGGGCAGCTCTGACGTCCGCTCACAGCAGAGGGCCCGGCGGGATCGGGGCGGGCGGCGTACGCTCGCGCCATGACCCCGCTGGAGCCCCTGCTGCGTGAGCTGATCGGTCAGGCGCTGCGCCGCCGGCGCCGCGAGCACGGCCGCACCCTGGCCGACGTCGCCGCGCAGGCTGGGATGAGCATGCAGCACCTCTCGGACGTCGAGCGCGGCCGCAAGGACGCCTCGAGCGAGATGCTCGCCGCGATCTGCGGCGCGCTGGGCCTGACGCTCGCGCAGCTGATGCAGCGGGCCTGCTCCGATGCCTCTCCCCCGGCGACCTGGCCCGTCGTGCTCGACCTGACCCGGGCACCCCGCGTCGTCGAGCCGCCCCGGGCCCCGAGCAGCCGGGGAGTCATGCTCTCGGCCGCCTGAGCAGGATCTCATCGGCGAGCCCGTACTCGACCGCCGCCTGCGCATCCAGCACCCGTTCGCGCTCGAGATCGCGCCGCACCTGCGCCGCCTCCCGCCCGCTCGCCTCAGCGAGCAGCTGCTCGAGCTGGCCGCGCACCCGGGCCACCTCCTCGGTGGCGAGGATCAGATCCGGCACCGCGCCGCGGCCGCTGGCCTCGAGCGGACGCAGCACAACCCGTGCATGCGGCAGCACGGCCCGCATCCCGCGGGTCCCCGCGGCGAGTAGCAGCACCGGCGCCGCGACGACCTGTCCCACGCAGGTCACGGCGACCGGGCTGCGCACGTAGGCGAGCGCGTCGTGGATCGCGAGCACGGCCTGGACGTCGCCGCCGGCGGAGTTGACGTAGACCTGGATCGGTGCGTCCCTCGACTCGTTCTCCAGGTGCAGCACCTGGGCGATGATCGTGTTCGCGACCCCGTCGTCCACCTCGGTGCCGAGGTACACGATCCGGTCGCTGAGCAGGCGGGAGAAGATGTCGGCGGTCCGTTCGCCGCCGCCGGCGGTGCGCTCGATGACGCTCGGGATCGAGTAGGTGCTCATCGCCCGAGCCCCGTCCGCCGCTCCCCGACCATGCGCGGCAGGATCTCGCCGAGATCGGTGAGCACCCGGTCGCAGAACCCGTACTCGACCGCCTCCGCGGCGGACCAGAAGCGGTCCCGCTCGGAGTCCCGGGCGATCCGCTCCCGGCTCTGCCCGGTGCGCTCGGCGGTGAGGGCGATGAGCAGGTCGCGGTTCGCGCGCAGGTCCTCGGCCTGGATCTCGATGTCCGCGGCCGAGCCGCCGAAGCCCGCCGAGCCCTGGTGCATGAGCACCCGGCCGTGCGGGAGGATGAACCGCTTCCCGGGGGTGCCGTGGGTGAGCAGGACCTGGCCGGCGCTGTAGGCCATGCCGAGCGCGACCGTGCGCACGTCGCAGGGCACGAGGTCCATCAGGTCGCCGATCGCGAGCATGCCGGGCACGAGCCCGCCGGGTGAGCTGATCAGCAGAGTGATGTCGCTGCGGGGATCCTCCGCGGCGAGCAGCAGCAGCCCGGCGCAGAGCTCGGCGGTGTTGTCCTGCTCGAGCTCCCGGTCCAGCAGCAGCACGCGCTGGTGGAGGAGCCCGAGGCCGGTGCGGTCGGCGACGGTGTGGGGCGGGGAGGCTGTGGTGGTGGTCATGACAGGAGTCTTCGCCCTGCGCGGCGCCCCGCCCAGTCGTCTCCGCGCTGCGCTGATCAGCCCCGGGCGGAGGCCTGGCCTAGGATCGCGGGATGCCCGAGACCGCGAAGCCTCCGCCGAGCACGCCGCCCGTGACCTCCCGTGACCGCACCGGCGTGCCCTGGGGCTCGGTGCTGCGCAACGTCCTGCTGGTGCTGGTGCTGCTGACGATGGT
>CAZHSL010000333.1:0-3593 GCA_964535185.1 uncultured Corynebacterium sp. | reverse complement strand
CCTCGATCATGAACGCCTTCGGCTACTTCCAGACCGAGTCCAGCCACCACGCCTCGGAGTACCTGCCCTACTTCCGCAAGACCCCAGAGCTGGCCCGGGAGTTCATCCCCGAACGGTGGGACTACTACGAGATCTGCGCAGCGCACGACGACCAGGGCGACATCGACGCGCAGCTGGAGAGGCTGAAGGTCGAGCTCGCCCCCAGCGTCGAGTACGGGGCACAGATCGCGAACTCCATCGTCACCGGCGCCCCCAGCATGATCCACGGCAACGTGCCCAACGGCGGCGTGCTGATCACGAATCTCCCCGCCGACGCCTGCGTCGAGGTGCCCTGCCTGGTCGATGCCCGCGGCGTCCAGCCCACGGTCATCGGTGACCTCCCGTCGCAGCTTGCCGCGCTGAACCGCACCAACGTCAACGTCCAGACCCTCGCGGTGCGCGCGGCGCTCGACGGCGAGGTGGCAAACGTCCATCATGCGGTGGCGCTGGATCCGCTCACAGCGGCCCTGCTCACCCTCGAGGAGGCGCGGGCGATGACGGATGAGCTGCTCGCCGCACACGCGGACCGGTTGCCGGAAGCGCTGCGGGCCGGTGCGCTGGCCGGGACGCGCTGACCGGGCCGGGGGTGAGCCGATCCCCGCCTCCGCCGTCGCCGCGACCCTCGTCAAGCACCTGCTGACAGGCACGCACCGCTTCAACGAGCTCGGCCGCCTCGTGCCCCTGGCAACACCAAGACCCTCGTGAGGTCAGTGCTTCGGATGCTCAGCGGCTCCGGGCGGCGGGGGATCCGGCGGAGACGCCGACGTTCTGGGTGAAGATGCGGCGGGGATCCCACCTGGCCTGCAGCTCCCTCAGGTGGCCGAGCGTCGGCTCCGGGAACGCCTCGGTGAGGCTCGCGGGAGAGTGGTCGCTTTCGAAGCTGGGGTACAGCCCGTCCAGGAGCTCATGGACGGGCGCCCAGGTCGTGTTGAGCATCGCGCCGTGCGCGGCGGCCGCGATCGAGAAGTTCTGGTGCCGGTGGGCGTAGGCGGTGGCAGAGGCCGGCAGGTCGTGGATCGCTCCGCCGGCAGAGCGGATCTGGAGCATCGGACCTGTCCGGGCCAGGGCGGCGAGGCGGGAGGACAGCTCGGGATCGAGATGGGTCGCGAAGCCGTTCCGCATGCGGGCGGTCTGCTGGCCGAGGTGCGGTGACCCGGTCGAGAAGGGCACGGCCGAGTACGGCACGATCTCGGCACGACCACCGCTGATGCCGGGCAGCTCGGCAAAGGGGCGGAAGGCGCGGGAGGCGGCGACCTCCTCGCCGGTGGCGTGCACGATCAGCGCCTGCGCGACGGGATGGCCGAGGTAGAGGAACGCGGAGATCGTACGCGGGGCGCGTTCGACCGCGGTGCCCCACCGCACCAGGAAGTCGGCCAGGTCCCGAGGTTCGAAGGTCAGCGTCGCCCTGGCGACCAGGGATGTCGCCGCAGCCTCGAACTCGAAGGAGGTGACGATGCCGACGCTCGCTCCGGCACCACGGATCGCCCAGAACAGCTCGGGCTCCTCGTCGGCCGAGGTGCGCAGGAGGCGCCCGTCGGCCGTGACGATCTCAGCGGCCACGAGATGGTCGATGGTCAGGCCGTGCGAGCGCCCGAGCAGGCCCAGCCCGCCGGTGGTCGCGAGTCCTCCCACGCCGACGTCCCCGGAGTCGCCGGAGCTGATCGCGAGACCGTGCGGGGCCAGCTCGTGCGCGACCTGCGACCAGCGCGCCCCGGGGCCGATGCGCACGCGCCGGTCGCCGAGCAGCTCCACGCGGCTGAGCGAGGAGAGGTCGATGACGGTTCCGCCGTCGTTCGTCGCGATGCTGCCGATGCCGTGACCGCCGCTGCGGGTCGAGAACGGGCGGCCCTGGTCGAGAGCGAACGCCAGTGCGTCCGGCACCTCGCGCGCCTCCCGCACGCGCACGACGGCAGCGGGTGAACCGGTCGCGCCGTACACATGACGAGCCCCCTCGTAGCGCGCATCGCCCGGACGGATGACGTCGAGGGACGAGCCCGAGGGCAGCGCGCTCATCACGCGGCCTCTGACCGGGGGCCGGTGGCGGGATCGAGGAGATAGTGCAGGTCCGCGCTCGTGTGGGGGCTGGTCGCGGCGACGAGCTCGGCGACGTGCCAGCCGACGTCCGTGGGAGAGACGTTTCCGGGGCCCGACGTGCCCGCGGCTTCACGCTGACGGGTCCGGATGAGGCCGAGGATCACCTGGTAGTAGCGAGGTCCCTGGTCGGCCGATTCTGCGGCGAGCGTGCGCGTCAGCGACTTCGTGGCGGCCGCGGAGAGGGCAACGCCCCCGGCCCCGGGGAACGGGATGTCCGCGCTCATGCCGTTGAGCTGGAGGAGGAGGCCGTCAGGCCGCACGTGCGGGTGGAACGCGCGGAAGAGCCGGAAGACCGCCGTGAGGTTGACGGCGATCAGCTCGTCCCATTCCTCGTCGGTCAACGACAGGGCGGGCTTCCGGTCGCCCCCGCCCCACGAGGCGATGGAGATGATGACGCCGTCGAAGGATCCGTACCGCTCGGCGAACTCCGCCGCCCGCCCGGTCAGCCCGGGGGCGAGAGCATCGAGCGGTTCGACGTGCAGGTTCGCGTCGTCGACGCTCCGCGACAGGTCATCGAGCCTCTCCGGGGTGCGGCCCGTGGCGACCACGGTCGCGCCGAGGTGGAGCGCGGCGGTGACCACGCCTTCTCCGACGCCGCCGGTGCCACCGAGGACGAGGAGGGTGCGACCGGTGAGGTCCGTGGCCGGCTGCGCCCAGCGGGGGCGGGGGATGGTGGTCATGAGGACTCCTCGGGATTCTCGGTCGCTGCGGATTCTCGGTCGATATGCAGGGCCAACGCCTCGAGCACGTCCGAGAGCGCCACCAGCTGCTCCTCGCTCAGGGCGGCCCCGAACCAGTGCTCGGCCGCCCGCAGGTGCGGTCCGAGCGCGCGCCGGTAAGTGCGGCGCCCTTCGTCGGAGAGCCGGACCACGGTCGCGCGCCCGTCGGCCGCTCCGCCGCTGCTGCGCAGGACGTACCCGCGTCGCTCCAGCCGGCGCAGCTGATGCGAGAGGCGGCTGGTGTCCCAGCCGATCGCCCGAGCGCAGGCCGAGGGCCGCATGCCGTCGGCAGCGGGAGCCAGGTGCGCGAGCACCGTGAACTCGGGCTGCGAGAGATTGACCTGCTGCGTGAGCGATCGTCCGGTCTCGCGACGCAGGTGCTCGGTCACCGACTGGAGCTTCTCCCAGGTGGGGAGCCAGTCGTTGCGACGTGTCGTTGACATGTCAGCGAACGTACCACTTTTGTTGACACGTCAGGAACCGTCGGGTGACGCACACCACGCCAGAGTCGGTGGGTGGGCGCGGCAGATCTGCTGCGGGCTCCTGGCCCTGAACCCGGGTAACCTGCCGGTCTCGACGAGCTGATCGCATCAGTGGCTGGCCGAGCTCGGACGTCAGATGCACCGAGCGCGCTCCACCCGGAGGATCTGACGGGGGTCGACTACGCGGGCGTCGGCTCGCGCTCCTCGCGCTCGCGCTGATGAGCCGCGCCACGTCGACATGGATCATCGTCTTCGACGT
>CAZHSL010000332.1:0-3595 GCA_964535185.1 uncultured Corynebacterium sp. | reverse complement strand
ACCGGGTCCGGCACCGGCAGCGAGGCGATGAGCTTGCGCGTGTACTCGTGCTGCGGGTTCTGCAGCACGTCCGGCCCGTGGCCGTCCTCGACCAGGTCGCCGCGGAAGAGCACCCCGATGCGGTGGGCGAGGGAGTCGACGACGGCGAGGTCGTGGCTGATGAACAGTGCGGCGAAGCCGAGGCGGGTCTGCAGGTCCCGGAACAGGTCCAGCACGGTCGCCTGCACGGACACGTCCAGGGCGCTGGTGGGTTCGTCGGCGATCAGCAGCTCGGGCTCGAGCACGAGCGCCCGGGCCAGGGAGATGCGCTGGCGCTGCCCGCCGGAGAGCTCGTGCGGGTACCGCTCGGCGTACCTGCCGGGCAGCTCGACGGCCTCCAGCAGGTCCCGCACGCGTCGGCCCCGTTCGGCGGGGCCGAGCTGCTGCTCGTGCACGATCAGCGGCTCGGCGATGCACTGCTCGATGGTCAGGTGCGGGTTGAAGGAGGTCGCCGGGTCCTGGAACACGAAGCCGATCCGTCGGCGCAGCGGTGTGAACGTCTTCTCCCGCATCCCGTGCATCTCGTGCCCGAGCACGCTGAGGCTGCCGCCGGTGGTGCGTTCGAGCCCGGCGATGGCGCGACCGATGGTGGTCTTCCCGGAGCCGGACTCCCCCACCAGCCCGTACACCTCGCCGGCGCGGATCTCGAAGTCCACCCCTTTGACGGCGCGGAACGCGGGCCTACCCATCCGGCCCGGGTACTCGATGACGAGGTCCTTCGCCACGACCACGGGCTCGGCCTGCTCGAGCGCTTCCCGCCGAGCGGGCTCGAGGGCGTCCCAGGCCGAATTCCGGCCCAGGTGCGGCACCGCCGCGAGCAGCTTCTGGGTGTACTCCTCGCGGGGGTCGGCGAACAGCTCCCGCACCCCGGCCCGCTCGATGATCTTGCCGCGGTACATCACGGCGACGGAGTCGGCGAGGTCCGCGACCACGCCCATGTTGTGGGTGATCACGATGATCGAGGTGCCGTGGCGCTCCCGGATGTCGCGCAGCAGGCCGAGGATCTCCGCCTGCACGGTGACGTCCAGCGCGGTGGTCGGCTCGTCGGCGACGATCAGCTCGGCGCCGAGGGCCAGCGCCATCGCGATCATGATCCGCTGCTTCTGCCCTCCGGAGAACTCGTGGGGGTAGCGGTCGATGCGCTCGGCGGCGTCGGGGATCCCCACGGATTCCAGCGCCCGGACGGCTTCCGCCCGGATCTCCTTGCGGGTGATCTTCGGGCGGTGGGCGCGCAGCCCCTCACCCAGCTGCCACCAGATCGGGAAGACGGGGTTCAGCGCGCTGGAGGGCTCCTGGAAGATCATCGACACGTCCTCGCCGCGCAGGGCGCGCAGCTGTGCCTGGGACAAGCCCACCAGGTCGGTGCCGGAGACGATCACCGCTCCGGAGGCCTCCGCGGTCTCCGGCAGCAGGCCCAGCACGGATCGTGCGGTGACGGACTTCCCGGAGCCGGACTCCCCGACGATCGCGAGGATCTCCCCCGGGGCGACCTCGAGGTCCACGCCGTCGACGGCGTGGACGTCCCCGGCATCGGTCGCGAAGCGGACGTCGAGGTCCTCGATGGCCAGGCGCGGGGCGCTCTGCGTCTCGGTCATGCCGTCACCTCCTGCTGCGGCGCCCTGCGGCGGCCGCGGCGCGAACGCCGGGTGCGCAGGCGCGGGTCGTTGAGGTCGTTGATGGACTCGCCGACCAGGGTCACGCCGAGCACCGCCAGGGCGATCGCGAGGCCCGGGAACATCCCGGTCCACCAGATGCCGCTGGTCGCATCTGCCATCGCCCGGTTGAGGTCGTACCCCCACTCGGAGGCGCTGGTCGGCTCGATGCCGAAGCCGAGGAACCCCAGCGCCGCGAGGGTGAGGATCGACTCGGAGGCGTTGAGGGTGAAGATCAGCGGCAGGGTGCGGGTGGAGTTGCGCAGCAGGTGCGTGCCCATGATGCGGCGGTGCCCGGTGCCCACCACCTTCGCGGCCTCCACGAACGGCTCGGCCTTCAGCCGCACCACCTCGGCGCGGATCACGCGGAAGTACTGCGGGATGAACACCACGGTGATCGAGAGGGCGGCGGCGGCGATGCCGCCCCAGGCGTTGGACTGGCCGCCGGAGATCACGATGGACATCACGATCGCGAGCAGCAGGGAGGGGAAGGCGTAGACCGCATCCGCCACCATCACCAGCACCCGGTCCAGCCAGCCGCCCACGTAGCCGGACAGCAGTCCGAGGGCGACGCCGAGGAACAGGGAGGCGGCCACGGCGCAGGCCATCACGGCGACTGCGGTGCGGGTCCCGTAGATCACGCGGGAGAGCACGTCGAACCCGGTGACCGTGGTGCCCAGCGGATGAGCGGCCGAGGGCGGCTGGTGGGCGCCGAAGCGGGTGCCGTCCGCGGCGGTGTCGGCGAAGCCGTAGGGGGAGATCAGCGGGGCCAGCAGAGCCGTGAGCAGCAGGATCGCCACCAGCGCCACGCCGGTGATCAGCATGCCGCGCTGGAGCCCGACGCTGCTGCGCAGGTGGCTGATGATCGGCAGGCGCAGGTACCAGGGGGTGCTGCGTCGCGCGGAGACGTCACCGGCCTCGGCGGCCAGAGCGGTCGATCCGGGATCGTCCTCGCCGACCGGTTCGGGGTTCGAGAGAGTCATCTCAGTACCTCACTCTCGGATCGATCAGCGCGGCGACCACGTCGACGACGAAGTTCGAGACCGCGACGATGACGGCGAGCATCATGACGATGCCCTGGACGGCCACGTAGTCGCGGGCCTTCATGTACTCGGCGAGCATGTAGCCCAGCCCGTTCCACTCGAAGGTGGTCTCGGTGAGCACGGCCCCGCCGAGCATCAGCGCGATCTGCATGCCCATCACCGTGATGATCGGGATCAGGGCGGGGCGCAGCCCGTGCCGGGTGGTCAGCCGGGCCTCGGCCACGCCGCGGGAGCGGGCCGATTCGATGTACTGCATCTCCAGGGTGCCGATCATGTTCGTGCGCACCAGGCGCAGGAAGATCCCGCCGGTGAGGATGCCCAGCGCGACCGCGGGCAGGATCGCGTGCCGCACCACGTCGCCCAGCAGCTCCATGTCGCCCAGACGCAGGGCGTCCAGCAGGAAGAACGGCGTGGGGTTGAGGATCTGGCTCATGGAGATCTCGCCCGCGGTGGACAGCCGCCCGGCCACGGGCAGCCAGCCCAGGCCCACGGAGAAGACGAGCTTCAGCAGCAGGCCGACGAAGAACACGGGCGTGGCGTAGCCGAGGATCGCGATGATGCGCAGCACCGCGTCGGGCCAGCGGTCGCGGGTGCGGGCGGCAATCATGCCCAGCGGCACGCCCAGCAGCAGCGCCACCACGAGCGAGTACATGACCAGTTCGAAGGTCGCCGCACCGTAGGTGGTCAGCACCTCGGAGACCGGGGTGTTGTCGGAGTAGGTGGTGCCGAAGTCCCCGCGCAGCACTCCGCCGAGATAGTCGAAATACTGCACGATCAGGGGCCGGTCGTAGCCGGCCTCGGCGCGCCGCTCGGCGAGCTGCTCCGGGGTGAGACGGCCGCCGAGGGCCGCCGTGAGCGGGT
>CAZHSL010000331.1:0-3606 GCA_964535185.1 uncultured Corynebacterium sp. | reverse complement strand
GGCAGGCGCACCTCGGCCTCGGCCTCGAACAGCATCCCGCCGCCCTCCGGCGCCTCCCGGGTCCAGCTGCGCAGTCCGTCGATCGTGGCGCCCTGGGAGCGCAGCGCCGAGGAGACCTCGCGGACCATCCCGGTGCGGTCCTGACCCAGCAGGTGCAGGCGCAGCGCGCTGTGCGGAGTCGGGTCGACGGGGCCGCCGGCGACGGTGGCCTCGACCGCGAGGCCCACCTCGTCCGCCAGCGGGGGCAGGGCGGTCAGGAAGGACTGCGCTCGATCATCGGGCACCTCCACCTGCACGATCCCGGCGAACTTGCCGCCGAGCAGCGCGAGCTGGCTGTCGACCCAGTTCCCGCCGTGCTCGTCGACGGCGGCGGCGAGGGCGGCGACGAGGCCGGGACGGTCGTCGCCGATGGCGGTCAGCACATAGGCGGTGGTCGGCGCATGAGTCGTCATGGCCTCAGGGTAGCCGCCACGGGCACCGGCGACCACGGATCGCCGGTGCTCAGACGCCGGACTTGAACAGGCCGTAGGTGTAGGCGTCGTAGATCGCCTCCCAGGACGCCTCGATGACATTCGGGCCGACGCCCACGGTCTGGAACTCGAGCCCGCGGCCGGAGGTGCGCACGAGCACGCGTGTGGTGGCGTCCGTTCCGTGGTGGGCGTCCAGGATCCGCACCTTGAAGTCGCGCAGCTCGAACTCGTCCACCTCGGGGTGGCGCTCGCGCAGGGCGGCGCGCAGCGCCAGGTCCAGGGCGTTGACCGGACCGTTGCCCTCGGCGATCGCGACCCTGCGCTCATCGCGGCCGTCGCCGTCCGCGAGGAGCTTGACCGTCGCCTCGGACTCGAGGGTGCCGTCGCGCCCCAGCTGGGAGGTGGCCCTCCACGACTCGACTGTGGAGTAGCTGGGGACCTGCCCGAGCTGGTCGAGCAGGAGCAGCTCGAAGGAGGCGTCGGCCGCCTCGTACGAGTAGCCGACCGCTTCGCGCTGCTTCACGGCGGCCGCCAGGCGGGAGAGCAGCTCGGGATCCCCGGCCAGGTCGAAGCCCAGCTCACGGCCCTTGAGCTCGATGGAGGCCCGTCCCGCCATGTCGGAGATGATCATCCGCATGTCGTTGCCGACCAGCTGCGGGTCGGTGTGCTGGTACAGATCGGGGTCCACCCGGATCGCGCTCGCGTGCAGGCCGGCCTTGTGGGCGAAGGCGCTCGCCCCGGCGTACGGGGCACGGGGCGTCACGGGCATGTTCACGATCTCGCCGATGGCGTGCGCGATGCGCGTCGTCTCGGCGAGGGTCTCGGCGGGCAGCAGCTCCATGCCCATCTTCAGCTGCAGGTTCGCCAGCAGGGTGACCAGGTCCGCGTTGCCGGTGCGCTCCCCGTACCCGTTGATGCAGCCCTGGACGTGGGTGATCCCGGAGCGGACCGCCGCGATCGCATTGGCCACGGCGCAGCCGGTGTCGTTGTGGGTGTGCGCGCCGAGCCGCGCCTGGCCCGCCCCGGCGGCGTCCAGCCGCCCGCGCAGGTCCTCGATGATCTCGGCGACCTGGTGCGGGAGCATCCCGCCGTTGGTGTCGCACAGCACCAGCACCCCGGCACCGGCCTCGTGGGCGGCCACCAGCACGGAGGTGGTGTAGTCGGCGTCGTGGAGGAAGCCGTCGAAGAAGTGCTCGGCGTCGACGAACACCTCCCGCCCCAGGCCCACCAGGTGCGCCACGGTGTCCCGCACCATGGCCAGGTTCTCCTCGGCGGTGGTGCGCAGCGCGCCGGTGACGTGGCGCAGATCGGACTTCGCGACCAGGGTGATCGTCGGGGCGCCGGCGTCGACCAGCGCCGCGACCTGGGGGTCCTCGGCGACGTCGAGCCCGGCCTTGCGGGTCGCCCCGAACGCCGCGAGCCGCGCGTGATGCAGCTCGAGCTCCCCGGCGGCGCGGGCGAAGAACTCGGTGTCGCGGGGCACCGCACCGGGCCAGCCGCCCTCGATGTAGGTGACGCCGAGGTCGTCCAGATGGCGGGCGACGGCGAGCTTGTCGGCCACCGAGAGGGTGAGCCCCTCCTGCTGGGAGCCGTCGCGCAGCGTGGTGTCGTAGAGGTGGAACGCGGGGATGGGCACAGTCGTCATCGGGGTCAGACCAGCCGCGTCAGCCAGCCGTGGCGGTCCGGGATCCGGCCGTACTGGATGTCGGTCAGCTCGGTGCGCAGCGCGAGGGTGACCTCGCCGGAGCCGCCCTCCCCCACCGTCCAGCTGCCGCCGCGGGCGCGCAGCTCACCGATCGGGTTGATCACGGCGGCGGTGCCGGCGGCGAACATCTCGGTGATCTCCCCGTCGGCGATCTGCCCCAGCACGTCGCTGACCACGAGCTGCTGCTCGACGACCTCGAGCCCGCGGTCGGCGGCCAGGCGCAGGATCGAATCGCGTGTGACGCCCTCGAGGATGGAGCCCGTCAGCGACGGGGTCAGCAGGCGACCGTCGGCCGTGACCGCGAAGACGTTCATGCCCGAGAGCTCGTCGATGCTGGAGTGGGTCTCGGAGTCCAGGAACATGACCTCGTCGGCGCCGTTCTCGGCGGCCTCCCGCTTGGCCAGCAGGGAGGAGGCGTAGTTGCCTCCGCACTTGGCGGCGCCGGTGCCCCCGGCCCCGGCTCGCGCGTACTCGTCGGAGATCCACACCACCAGCGGCTGGACGCCGCGGGGGAAGTACGGGCCCGCGGGCGAGGCGATCACGTAGTAGTCCACGAGGTGCGCGGCCCGCACCCCGAGGAACTCCTCGCTGGCGAACATGAAGGGCCGCAGGTACAGCGACTCCTCGCTGGTCGCCTCCGGCACCCACGGCTCGTCGGCCGCGGTGAGCGCCGTGAGCGAGGCCAGGAAGTCCTCCACCGACAGCTCCGGCAGCGCGAGCCGGCGGGCCGAACGCTGCATGCGCTCGGCGTTGCGCTCGGGCCGGAACGTCCACACCGAGCCGTCCGCGTGGCGGAAGGCCTTCAGCCCCTCGAAGATCTCCTGCCCGTAGTGCAGCACCGCCGCCGCGGGCGAGAGCTGCACGGGCCCGAAGGGCACGATCTCCGCGCCGCCCCAGCCGTCCTCGACGGTCCAGCGGGCGTGCGCCATGAAATCCGTGTAGTGCTGGCCGAAGCCGGGGGCGGCCAGGATCCGGACGCGCTCGTCATCGCCGACGCGGCGAGTGGTGCTGGTCTGTGTGAAGTCGAGCGCGCTCACGGGGATCTCCTTGAATCGGGGGCAGGGTCAGTGTGACAGGGGCGGGCGCTCAGCGTCCGGCGATCGCGGCCACCAGGGCGTCGCCGATCTGGGTGGTGCCGCGGGAGCCGAGCTCCTCGGAACCGGCGCGGGCGGAGAGGTCGTTCTCCACCGCGGCGCGCACCGCCGCCGCCGGCTCGACGTGGCCCAGGTGGTCCAGCAGCAGGGCGACCGAGAGCACCGTGGCGGTGGGATCGGCGAGGTTCCTGCCGGCGATGTCCGGAGCCGAGCCGTGCACCGGCTCGAACATCGACGGGAAGGCGCCGGTGGGATTGACGTTGCCGCTCGCGGCGAGCCCGATGCCGCCGCCGACGGCCGCGGCGAGGTCGGTGACGATGTCGCCGAAGAGGTTGTC
>CAZHSL010000330.1:0-3613 GCA_964535185.1 uncultured Corynebacterium sp. | reverse complement strand
GACTGGCTGTTCTCCCGCCAGCGCTACTGGGGCGAGCCCTTCCCGATCGTCTACGACCCGGCCGCGCCGGAGGTGCCGATCCCGCTGCCGGACTCGATGCTGCCGGTGGACCTGCCCGAGGTCGCGGACTTCTCCCCGCGCACCTTCGACCCGATGGACGCCGACACCGAGCCGCAGACCCCGCTCTCGCGCGCGACGGACTGGGCCGAGGTCGAACTGGACCTGGGCGAGGGCCCGAAGCGCTATCTGCGCGAGACGAACACGATGCCGCAGTGGGCAGGCTCCTCCTGGTACCACCTGCGCTACATCGATCCCACCGAGGACGACGTCCTGGTGCGGCCGGAGAACGAGCAGTACTGGCTGGGTCCCCGGGAGGAGGGCGGCGTCGGCGGCGTGGACCTGTACGTCGGCGGGGTGGAGCACGCGGTGCTGCACCTGCTGTACGCGCGGTTCTGGCACAAGGTGCTGTTCGACCGCGGGGACGTCTCCAGCCAGGAGCCGTTCCACCGCCTGTTCAACCAGGGCTACATCCAGGCCTTCGCGTACACCGACTCCCGCGGGGTGCACGTCCCCGCCGAGGAGGTCGTCGCCGAGGACGACGGCACCTTCACGTATCAGGGCGAGCCCGTCACCCAGGAGTACGGGAAGATGGGCAAGTCGCTGAAGAACGCGGTGGCGCCCGACGACATGTACGAGGAGTACGGCGCGGACACCCTGCGCGTGTACGAGATGTCGATGGGCCCGCTGGACCTCTCGCGCCCCTGGGAGACCCGGGCCGTGGTCGGCTCGCAGCGCTTCCTGCAGCGGCTGTGGCGCCTGGTCGTCGACGAGGAGACCGGGGCGCTGACGATCACGGAGGACCCGGCGGACCGGGCCACGGCGCAGGCCGTGCACCGCACCATCGACGGCGTCGGCCGCGACATGGACCGGATGCACTTCAACACCGCGATCGCGAAGCTGATCGAACTGGTGAACCACCT
This sequence comes from uncultured Corynebacterium sp., assembly GCA_964535185.1. Taxonomy (GTDB): domain Bacteria; phylum Actinomycetota; class Actinomycetes; order Actinomycetales; family Dermabacteraceae; genus Brachybacterium. The sequence goes on along the minus strand of CAZHSL010000330.1, from coordinate 2,633 downwards.
GACCAAGCAGCTCACCACCTCGGGCTCCGTGCCGCGGGAGGCCGTCGAGCCGCTGGTGCTGATGGTCGCGCCGCTGGCCCCGCACCTGGCCGAGGAGCTGTGGATGCGGCTGGGGCACACCGGAGGCATCGCCCACCGGAGCTACCCGGTGGCGGACCCGGAGCTGCTGAAGGCCGAGCAGGTCACGTGCGTCATCCAGGTCAAGGGCAAGGTGCGGCACCGCATCGAGGTCGACCCGGAGATCTCGCAGGAGGACCTCGAGGCCGCGGTGATGGCCGAGCCGCGGGTGCAGGAGCTGCTGGAGGGCCAGACCGTCCGCAAGCTCATCATCCGCGCCCCGAAGATCGTCAACATCGTGGTGTGAGCACCCCCGGCCCGCGGGGCCCGGCGTCCACGGGCGCCGAGCCCCGTCGGCTCCGGCCCGTCCCCCACCGGGGGACGGGCCCACCGGGGCCCGGCCGCGTCGGCGATGAGTCGGTCGATCGGCGTGCTGCGAGGATGACGGTTCCTCCACATCACGGGCCCGTCCACAGTGCGCCCGCCCGCCCGACGGCGGCGACGGCGCGCCGCCTACGGTCGCGCCATGAACACCTTCTGGGGATGCGAGACCGAGAACCTCACCGAGCTGTCCGGCGTCGTCGCCGCACGTTCCCTGCGGATGCGCGCGATCGTGCTGCAGATCGCTCTCAGCGTGCGCGCCGTGGGCTGGATCGGCCCCGATGCGGAGGACTACCGCCAGCGCACCGAGGACCTGGTCGACCGGGCGCTCGAGCTGATCGAGACGCTGCGCCGGCTCGGAGAAGTGCTGGGGCGGGAGGCCGAGGAGCAGGATCTGTGCTCGCAGCCGGACGGCGTCCTGCCGGGTGTCGGAGATCCGCTCGGGGTGCGCACCGAGCTGCCATGGACGCCAGGGGGCGGGTTCCGCGTGCCGTCGCTGCACAGGCGCCCGCTCTCCCCATGGACGATGCCCCTCGCCGCGCCGCTGGAAGAGCGCGACCCCCGTGACCCGCTCCCCGCGGGCGAGGACTTCGCCCTGGATCCGGACGGCCTCGCCGGGGCTGCGCGACTGCGCAGGAAGCTGGTGGGTCAGATCCCGGTGGCGGGGCTCCTCCAGTACGCGCCCGCCCTCCATGAGGGGGTGGGGGATGTCTTCGACGGTATCGAGCAGGGGCTGGAGGACCACGGCCTCGGAGCGTTCAGGCCCGTGGTGTCTCTGGCCCGCATCCCGCACGAGATCTCCGGGGTTGCGATCGGCGAGGAGTCGTTGCTGGGGCATACGGTCTCCGCCGTGGACCGGAGCATCGCCAATGTCGGGCAGACCGGGCGGGAGGTGTTCACGGAGATCGGCGACGGCGATCTGTCCGGCGCGATCCGGGCCGGCGAGCGCGGGCTGTACCGGAACGCCGACATCAGCGCCGATCTCCTGACGGCCTCCCCCGTGCCCGCCGCCGCGGGTGCCGCCTCGCACATCATCGGGACCGGCGCGGACCTGATCGAGCCGTTCGCACCGGATGCGGCACAGCACGTCCGTGACGTCGAGGAGGTGGCCCGCCGAACCGGTGAGCGCTGGGAACAGGGCCAGGACCAGCTCACCGATCCGGAGTTCTACTACGACCTGCGCCGCACCTACGCCCCGATGCCCTGGGATCCGCAGGGCTGAGGGACCGGCCGGGGGCACCGGTGGCGCCCCCGGCCGGCCCGCGCTCACGCCCCGGCGTCGGCGCTCCCGGGTGCCGGGGAGTCCGGACCGGCCCCGCCGGTCTGCTCCTCCGCAGCGTCCACCTCGAGCTCGAGGCCGTCGGCCGCGGCCCGCACGTGGACACGCTGCCCGTCCTGCACCTCTCCGCGCAGGATCAGCCGGGCGAGGCCGTCGCCGATCTCCTTCTGCACGAGGCGCTTGAGCGGGCGCGCCCCGTACAGCGGATCGAAGCCCTCCGCGGCGAGCCAGCGCGTGGCGGACTCGTCCACGTCCAGGGTGATGCGCCGCTCGCGCAGGCGCTCGGCGACCTCCTGGACCTGGAGCGCGACGATGCTGCTGAGCTGCTCGCGGTCGAGCGCCCCGAACATCACGATGTCGTCGAGACGGTTGAGGAACTCGGGCTTGAAGGAGGCGCGCACCACCTGCATCACGCGGTCGTGCTTCTCCTTCTCGGCGAGCGTCTGGTCCTGCAGCGCGACGGCGCCGAGGTTCGAGGTGAGGATGAGGATCGTGGAGCGGAAGTCCACGGTCCGTCCCTGCCCGTCGGTGAGGCGGCCGTCGTCCAGCACCTGCAGCAGCACGTCGAACACGTCCTGATGGGCCTTCTCGATCTCGTCGAGCAGCACCACCGAGTAGGGCCGGCGCCGCACGGCCTCGGTGAGCTGACCGCCCTGGTCGTAACCGACGTACCCCGGAGGCGCACCGACCAGTCGGGAGACGGTGTGCTTCTCGCCGTACTCGGACATGTCGATGCGGATCATCGCCCGCTCGTCGTCGAAGAGGAACTCGGCCAGCGCCTTGGCGAGCTCGGTCTTGCCCACGCCCGTCGGCCCGAGGAACAGGAACGAGCCCGTGGGCCGGTGCGGATCCGAGATCCCCGCCCGCGCACGGCGCACGGCGTCGGAGACCTCGGCGACCGCCCGCTGCTGTCCGA
>CAZHSL010000329.1:0-3635 GCA_964535185.1 uncultured Corynebacterium sp. | reverse complement strand
CAGGGGCAGATGGACTTCTCCTACCAGGGCTCCGGCGGCGGCATGAAGCTGCTGAAGAAGATGGCCACCGGCGAGGGCGGCAACATGATGCGCACTCGCGGCCACGGCGAGATCTTCTACGCCCACCAGGCCGACGAGATCTTCCTGATCCAGCTCGAGGGCGAGGCCCTCACCCTGAACACCAAGAACATGCTCGCCTTCGACAGCTCGATCCAGTGGGACATCAAGTCCCTCGGCGGCGCGGGCTTCATGGCCGGCGGCCTGTTCAACCTGTTCCTCCAGGGCCACGGCATGGTGGCGGTGACCTCCGACGGTCCGCCGATGCTGCTGGACTGCTCTCAGCAGCCCACCTACGTCGACCCGCAGGCCGCGGTGTGCTGGTCGGCGAACCTCCAGCCGCAGATCAAGAACGACTTCAAGATGGGCTCGCTGATCGGGCGCGGCTCCGGCGAGTCCTTCCAGCTCGGCTTCCACGGCCCGGGCTTCGTGGTGGTCCAGCCCTCCGAGGGGATGCCGGTCGTCAGCGGATCCTGAGCACCCCGGAGGCGCTCTCGCCTCTACCATGATGCGGTGACCTCCACACCTCCGCAGGCCCTGGTCGACGAGCTCGCCGCTCTCGGCCCCCGGGGCCGACGCCGGGCGGCGACGTCGGCGGCGAGCATGTTCGCCGCCGATGTCCCCACCTCGGCGCCCGTCGTCGATCCCGTCCCGGCGGTCCTGGACGCCGAGGACTGGTCGCAGCTCTCGGCCGGCCTCGTCCAGCGCATGCGCCTGCTCGACGCCCTCCACACGGACCTCTACGGCCCGCGGACCGTGCTCGGCGCGGACGTCGCCCCCGTCGCGCAGCTGCTGCAGGACCCCGCCTATCTGCGCACCGCGACCGGCATCCCGTCCCGCGGGAACCACGCGCTGTTCGCGCTGACCAGCACCGTGGCCCGCACGGCCGAGGGATCCTGGGTGGTGCTCGAGGACGCGGTGGACGTCCCCGACGGCGCCGGCACCACCCTCGAGCTGCGCCGGGTGCTCTCCCGCTGCGCCCCCACGCTGTACCGCTCCACACCGCTGCGCCGGCTGCATCCCTTCTTCGACGCCGTGCGCACCTCGCTGCACCAGCGCACGCGCTCCGAGGGCCGGGCCGGGCGCACCGTCGTGCTCACCGAGGACTCCGCGGACCCGATGCGCGCCTTCGACCACAGCTGGCTGGCGAACCTGCTGGGCGCCCCGATGGTCGCCGTCGGCGACCTGCGCAGCGGCTCCGGCACCCTCACGCTGCGGCTGCCCGGCCTGGATTCGGATCCCGGGGACAGCGTCGATGCGCTGCTGCGCCTGGTGCCCTCCCCGCTGCTGGATCCCCTCGATCTGGGGCCGACGCCGCTGGGCGGGGTGACCGGCCTGCTGGAGGCCGCACGCTGCGGGGACGTGGAGATCTTCAACCCGATCGGGGCCGGCCTGCTGGAGAACCCGGACCTGCGGGCGGCGCTGCCGGACCTGTGCCGCCAGCTGCTGCACGAGGACCTGCTGCTGCGCCCCGCCGAGCCCGGGACCGTGCCGTCCGGCTGGCTCGGCATCGACCCCGACGGCGGCGACGAGCTGATCGAGCGCCCGCTCGTGCTCCGCCTGCTGGTGATGGGCACCGAGGACGGCTACGAGGTGCTCCCCGGCGGGGTCGGCGTCACGGCCGACGACGCCCCCGAGGCCCTCAAGGACGTGTGGGTGATGGTCCCGGAGACCTCGGCCGTCCCCGCCGAGGGCGAACCGGCACCGAGCTCCGCGGAGCAGGCCGCGCCCCTGACCCGCGGCGTGCTGACCGCCTACCCCGCGATGACCCGCTCGATCGGGTCGGACCTGTTCTGGTTCGGCCGCTACCTCGAGAGGGTCGACTCCACCGCCCGGCTGCTGCGCGCGGTGCTGGACACCGTCAACGACCTCGACGCCGAGAGCGGGCCCGGCGCCCGCTCCGCCCAGGCGGTTCTGCTGGGGGCCGTCACCGACGTGACCACCACCTACCCGGGGTTCCGCGGACTGGACCCGGACTCCCCCGAGCTCGTGGCCGACGAGATCGAGAGCCTGCTGACCAGCCGCGGCCGCCCCGGCACGCTCGCGCAGTCCTACGCCGCGCTCACGCACACCACCCGCACCCTGCGCGACCTGATCTCCGACGACATCTGGCCGGTCATCGCGCGGATGAACCAGTGCCTGCGCAGCCTGACCGGCCAGGACCCGCAGCCCGTCGAGCAGCGCCTGACGGACATCGTCGACGGCTGCCTGACGCTCTCCGGCGCGGTCGGCGATTCGATGCCGCGCAACCTCGGCTGGGACCTCACCGAGGCCGGGCGCAAGATCGAGCGCACCATGGGCCTTCTGGCCCTGCTGCGCGCCTCCCTCGGCCATCGCCGCACCCGCACCGCCGAGGCCCGGATCGCGGGCACGGTCGCCCTGGTCACGGAGAGCGGCGCCTCCTACCGGCGGGCGTACCACGCCGCCATCCAGCCCGAGCTCCTGCTCGAGCTGCTCCTGACCGACACCACCCTGCCCCGCTCGATCGCGTTCCAGCTGGAACGGCTGGGCCTGGCCCTGGACCGGCTGCCGGACGTGGCGCCCACCCCCGAGCTGCGCGCCCCGCTGAGCGCGCTGCGCTCGCGCATCGACGGCTGGGACGCACGCGAGCTGCTGCGCCCGCTGGGCGGGGAGGCGGCCGACGGCGCCCCCACCGCCCTGCTCGATGAGGCCGACGCCGCGATGGACACCCTGCGGGAGCTGGCGACCGCGCTCGAGAACCGCTTCTTCCGCCCCTCGGAGTCCACCTCGAGATGGGGGATCGACGATGTCTGAGCACACCACCGGGACGCGCGAGGCGGGCTCGCGCCGACGCCCGCTGCTGCCCCTGCGGGAGGAGGGCACGGCCGCGGTCGAGCCGATCCTGTACCGCGTCCACCACCTCACCTCCTACCACTACGCGAAGCCGGTCTCGCGCAACTACGGCCGCGCGCACATCGAGCCCCGGGCCACGCCGCACCAACGCGTGATCTCGCACGAGGTGGTCGTCGACCCGGCACCCGCCCGGCTCACCGCCCACACCGACTTCTACGGGAACTCCTCGACCTACCTGCTCGTCGACGCCCCGCACACGCAGCTCGACGTCCACTCGCACGCACAGGTCACGGTCGCCGAGCGCCGCTACGCGCTCGAGCCCATGTCCCGGCCCTGGGAGCAGTGCCTGCCCGAGCACTGGGGATCGCTGCTGCCGGAGGCGAGCCTGGACTTCGTCCACCCCTCGCCGCGGATCCCGGCGGGCACCGCCGCGCAGGAGATCTCCGCCGAGGTGTTCACGCCAGGGCGCGCGATCGGCGAGTGCCTGGCGGACCTCACCGCCCTGATCCACTCGGACTTCACCTACGACTCCGACGCGACCACGGTCTCCTCGACCCTCGAGGAGGTGCTCGCCGCCCGGCACGGGGTCTGCCAGGACTTCTCGCACGTGGGGGTGGCCGCGGTGCGCGCCGCCGGGCTCGCCGCCCGGTACGTCTCCGGCTACCTGCGCACCGCCCCGTCGGCCGAGGGCGCGCTGGGCACCGCTCCCGTCGGGGAGATGATCGGCTCGGCCGCCTCCCACGCCTGGCTGAGCGTGCTGGTGC
>CAZHSL010000328.1:0-3644 GCA_964535185.1 uncultured Corynebacterium sp. | reverse complement strand
GCTGATCGATCTGGGCGCCGAGGGAGCGCAGGAAGTCGAGCATCACGCCGACCACGACCAGGTAGACGCCCGTGTCGAAGATCAGCGCGCTCGGGAAGTGCAGCTCCCCCAGCAGCGGCACGTGGACGATCGGGGTCGCGGTGGCGAAGACGGTCCCGCCCAGCAGCAGCGGCAGCACCCCCGCGAGCACCGCGATCGCCATGCCGGCGCCGAGCACCATCCCGGCCTGCACGGGCGCCGCCTCGCTCAGCTCGTACCGCCCGCCCGCGATGTAGCGCAGCGCGAGGGCGAGCCCGGCGACCAGGCCGCCCGCGAAGCCGCCGCCGGGCAGGTTGTGCCCGGCCATCAGCAGGTAGACGGAGAACATCATCATCATCGGGAAGGCGATGCGGGTGATGACCTCGAGGACCACCATGCGCCGCTCCGGGGCCAGGGTGAGCCCGGCCGAGAGCCAGGTGCGCCAGCGGTTGCCGCCGGCGACCTCGTCCGGCCGGGCGTCGAAGTCCAGCGCGTTGCGCGGCAGCTCCGAGTCGACCCGGCGGCGCCAGATCGAGGTCTTGGACTGCAGGTCGCGCACCCGGGCGATGGGCCGCTCCCGGCGGGTGACGAAGATCAGCGAGGCCACGCCGGTGGCGACCACGAGCAGCACCGAGATCTCGCCCATGGTGTCCCATACACGGGCGTCGACCAGCGTCACGTTGACGACGTTGTGCCCGCCGCCGACCGTGTAGGCCTTCTCGATCAGGCCCGGGCCCAGCGCCTCGCGGTAGCGGGCGTCGGCCGCGTACAGCGTGCCTCCGCACAGCACCACCGCGGTCGCGATGGCGATCCCCCACCGGGCCCAGGCGCCGATCCGCAGCGGCCGACGCGAGAAGTGGATCGGCAGGCGCCGCAGCACCAGCACGAGCACCACCGTCATGGCGGTCTCGACCAGCACCTGGGTGGTGGCGACGTCCGGGGCGCCGGCGATCAGGAACAGCAGCGCCACCATGTAGCCGGTGACGGTGATGAGGAAGACGGCTCGCAGCCGTCGGCGTGAGCGGGCGGCGCCGATCGCGGCCAGCGCCGCGACCGGCAGCAGGATCAGCTCGAGCGGGTGGTGGAACAGCACCAGGTTGTCCGGCAGCGGGGACTGGGTCAGCGCCACCGGGGTGACCAGCGCGATCAGCACCACGAGCATCGTGCCCAGCGTGTACGGCAGGGAGCCCCGCTGGAACAGCGTGGTCGCCACGATCGAGACGGCGTCGGTGGCGCGCAGGATCCGGCGGAAGCCGCGTTCGGCGTCGAAGGCCTCGAGCAGGCCGCCGTCGGCCCAGGTCTGCGGGGACAGGCGCTTCTGCAGCGCGGCGAAGGGGCGGGCGAGCAGGGACAGGCCGATGCCCAGGCCGAGGGTGAGCACGGAGGCCAGCAGCGGCACCCCGAGGTGCGGGACCACCGCGAGGTGCACCTCCTGGCCGGCGTGCGGCAGCGTCGAGGCGTAGGCGCGCAGGAGCTGCTCGAGCGGGCCGGTGGCCGCGACCAGGCCGATCGAGAGCGCTGCCACGGCCGCGGGCGGCAGCCAGTACAGCACCGCGATCCGGGGCGTCTCCACCCGCGGGGCGCCCGGCGCCGGTCCGAAGGCGCCGTGCACGAACCGCCAGGAGTAGGCGACGGTGAGGATCGAACCGCCGATCAGCGCGATCAGCAGCAGCCTCTGCCAGCCTCCGCCGTACCACAGCGCGGTGTAGATCGCCTCCTTGGCGACGAAGCCGTACAGCGGCGGGATCGCCGCCATCGAGGCCGCCGAGACGATGCCGATGACCGCGACGACGGGCGCGGCCCGCCCCACGCCGGAGAGCACCCGCAGGTCGCGGGTGCCGAACTTCTTGTCGATGATGCCGACGACCATGAACAGGGGCGCCTTGAACACGGCGTGCGCGATGAGCATGGCCAGGGCCACCATCACGGCGTCGTGCGTGGCCACGCCCGCCACGGCGGACAGGAAGCCCAGCTGGGAGACGGTGCCGTAGGCCAGCAGCAGCTTGATGTCCGTCTGGCGCAGCGCCCGCCAGCCGCCCACCAGCATGGTCGCCGCGCCGACGGCGGCCAGCACGATCGTGACCACCTCGAGGTGGGTCAGCGCGGGCGCGACCCGCAGGATCAGGTAGACGCCGGCCTTCACCATCGCCGCGGCGTGCAGGTAGGCGGAGACCGGGGTGGGGGCCGCCATCGCGCCGGGGAGCCAGAAATGCGTGGGCACCAGGGCGGACTTGCTCGTCGCCCCGACCAGGATCAGCAGCATCGCGGTGATCAGGTACGGGCCCGGCTGCTGCCACATCGGATCCGCGACGATCACCGACAGGCGCATCGACCCGGCCGGCACCGCCATCATCAGCAGTCCCACCAGCATCGCCAGACCGCCCGCGGTGGTGGAGATGAGGGCGTTCAGCGCGGCACGACGCGAGGCCTGCCTGTCCTGGTAGTGGCCCACCAGGAGGTAGGAGAAGACGGTGGTGAGCTCCCAGAACGTGTAGAGCATCATGGCGTCGTCGGCGAGCACCAGGCCCACCATGGCGCCGGCGAAGGCCGTCAGCAGGCCGGCGAAGCGGCCCAGCCCGGGCTCGGTGTCCTTGAAGTACCGGGCGCAGTACAGCAGCACGATCGCCCCGATGCCGGTGGCGATCAGCGCCAGCACCCAGCTCAGCAGGTCCAGGCGGAACGCCAGCTCGATGTCGAAGGCGGGGATCCAGCTGATCGCGGCCTCGATCGGCGAGGCGGCCAGCTGGTGCGGGTCCAGGGTCGCGAGCCACACGGCCGACGCGCCCGGCACCACGGCCAGCGGGTAGAAGGCGTTGCGGCCGATCCGCCGCACCAGGAGGGGTCCCACGAGCGCCGCCACCATGTGGGCGAGCAGCATCGTGAGCACAGAGGTCTCCATCCGAGCGGGGAGGGAAGGGGCCGGTGCCATCTTACGGGAGTCGCTGCCGCCGTTCCTGGGTGGGGACGGGTGCGATCCCGATCGGTCCCGGACGGGAGAGATGCCGACCGGTCCCGGACTCGACCGCCGACCGCCGACTCGCTCCGTAGAGTGTGGGCATGCCCAGCCCCTCGCCCTCGGCGGCGCCCGTCACCGCGCCCCGCCGCCCGCCCGTCGTCCCCTTCGCGCTGTGGGACGGAGGGATGTCGGCCTTCAGCTCGGTCATCCTCACCTTCGTGTTCGCGACCTACGTCGCCAGCGCCGTCGCCGCCGAGGGGGCGGTCGGCGACGAGGCGATCAAGGCCGCGCAGGACCACGGCTCGCGCGTGCTCACCACCTGGCAGTCGATCGGAGCGGTGGCGATCGCGCTGCTCGCGCCGCTGTTGGGGAACCTCGCGGACCGGGGCGGGGCCCGCAACGCCCTGCTGCGGATCACCACGCTCGCCACGGTGGTCACCGTCGCGCTGATGCCGCTGGTGGCGCTCGATGCCGACCGCCTGGTGCTCGGGGCGGTGCTGATCGCCCTGGCCGTCGTGTTCAGCGAGCTCGCCGGCGTGTTCGTGAACTCGGTGCTGCCGGAGATCTCCACCCCCGCCGACCGCGGCCGGATCTCGGGCACCGCCTGGGCGGTGGGCTACTGGGGCTCGATCGTGTGCCTGGCCATGGTGCTGGTGCTGTTCGTGATGCC
>CAZHSL010000327.1:0-3645 GCA_964535185.1 uncultured Corynebacterium sp. | reverse complement strand
GGATCTCCGAGACGATGAACGTCTCCGAGAAGCGGGGGTACATCTTCAGCACGTACGCGATGCGGTGGGAATTGTCAGCCGACATGGTGGGACACCTCCGGGTGGGTGGGGACGGCGGCGGGCAGGAGACGGGCGGCGAGCCGGGGCACGACGCCGAGCCCGTCGAGGTCGATGTGGCTGCGGTCGATGCGGCCGGTGACGGCGCGCCGCCACCAGTGGGCGATGTGCTCGCCGGTCACCGCCGCCGCCTCACGGGTCTCGACCGCGCCGACCGCGGCCAGGGCGAGGGCGCGGCGGGGCTGCTCCTGGCGCCGCCGGCTGCGCGGGACGACGAGGGCGGGGGTATCGGTGGCCATGACCTCCGCCATCGTGTTGTAGCCGCCCATGCACACCACGGCGGCGGCCTCGGCGATCAGCTCGGGGACGTCCGGGGCGCTGCGCACCACGGTGGTGGCCGCGCTCGTGGCGGCGGCCACCTCGCGGATCTCGGCGACGTCCTGCGCGGGCATCTGCGGGCCGGTGATCAGCAGGTGCCGGTGCCCCTCGGGCAGGCGGGCGGCCGCGGCGAGGCGGGCCAGCTCCGCACCGTCCGAGCCGCCTCCCAGGACGGTCAGCACGTAGGGCGGGGGCGGCTTCGGGGAGGTGCGCTCGGGGCTCGTGGGGCGCCCGGCGGGCCGGCCGTGGGCCAGGTAGCCGGTGGCGGTCGCCTTCTGCGCGAGCGCGGGCGGCAGCTCTCCGGTCAGGCGCGGATCGTAGACGTGCTGGTCGCCGTAGACCCAGATCGCGTCGAGGAACGAGGCCACGTGCTCGGCCCCGCCGAGGGCCTCCCACTCGCCGGCGGCCACGCGCGGGGTATCGAGCACCTCCCGCAGGCCCAGCACGGTGGCGGTGCCGCGGGCGCGGAGGTTCGCGAGCACCGGCCGCAGCTCGCCGTCGATCCCGAAGGGGTGGCGGTCGGCGATGAACAGGTCCGGCTCGAGGGCGGCGAGGGCGGCGTCGATGGTGGCGCTGCGCAGGTCCCGCATCGCCTCGGGTGCCATGCCGAGGCGGCGGGCGCCGTACCCGCTGCGGGTGCGGGTCATGCCCGGCAGCACCAGCCAGTCCCAGCCCTCGGGGAGCGGGTCGCGGCCGGCGTCGGGGTGGCCGGCGATGAGCAGCCCGCCGACGGTCCCTCCGGTCAGGGCCGGCAGCTGCTCGGCCATGGCATAGGCGAGTGCGCGGTTGCGTCGGGCATGGCCCAGACCCACGGAGTCGTGGGAGTACAGCGCGATCGTGGTGTCCATCGGGCCCTCCTGGTCGTTCGGTGACGATCAGAAGAGTGGCAAGAGGTGATGAAGTGACCATGAGCCGTCGATGAGGAGCCTCTAATCCAGAGCACCATCGGCCGCGCTCCTCCCCACCGGCCCGGGGAGCGGGCCGCCGTCCGCACGGTGGCAGACGCAGGTGACGGCGAGGTGTCGCCGTGGTGGAGACGAGACGAGACGGGGGCGTCCGGCAGCCCCGGAGGGGTCAGCGGGCAGGCCGGCTCGTGGTCAGCAGCCAGGAGCTCAGCCAGCTGTCGGGGTCCGCGGCGAGCTGCATCGGCGGGCCGTCCTCGACGAGGACGCCGCTCTCGAAGCAGACCGCGCGGTCGGCGGCCAGCACCGTCTCCTGCTCGCTGCTGCGCAGCAGCGTGGTGCGACCGGCGACGAGGACCTTCAGCGCGCGGCGCACGCTGTCCCGCTCGGCGGGCGCGAGGCCCTCGTCGGCCCCGTCCAGCAGGACCACGGGGGCGTCGCGCAGGAGCGCACGGGTGATCGCGAGGCGGCGGCGCTGTCCCTCGGTGAGCGCCGCGCCGTCACGGCCGAGCGGGGTGTCGTACCCGTCGGGCAGCACGGTGATGAACTCGTCGGCCCCGCTGCGGCGCGCGGCGTCGACGATCTCCTCGTCGCTCGCCCCGGGCCGGCCGATACGGAGGTTCTCCCGCACCGTGCCCGGCAGCAGCACGGCCTCGCGCTGGACCACGGCGAGCTGACCGCGCAGATCCTCGGAGGCCGCCTCCCGGATGTCGATGCGGTCCAGCATGACGCGGCCGGTGCGGGGCGGGAGGGCCCCCTGCAAGCAGGACAGCAGCGCGGAGGCCTCGCGCCCGTCGCGATCCACCAGGGCGATGTGCTGACCGGGCGGCACCCCGAGGCGGACGCGCTCGCGCGCCGTCCCCTGCGCCTCGGTGAGGCCGAGGTCCCAGAAGACGACCTCTCCGCGCAGGCCGTCGAGCGGCCGGGGGCTCTGCGGCTCCGCCACGGCGAGAGGCCGTGCGAGCAGCCGGTGCACCCGTTCTGCGGCAGGTCCGGCCTCGGCCGCGGACTCGGCACGACGCACCACGCCGCGGACCAGCACCGCGCCGAGCACGACGTAGGCGCTCACCATGGTCAGCTCCCCGGGCGTCATGCCGTCCGCAGGCATCCGCCACGCGCCCACCAGAAGGGCCGCGCCGACGCCCAGTGCGGTCACCGTCTCGGCCAGGCCCCGTTCGAGGACGCGGGCGCGCCGAGCCGCGGAGCGGGAGCGCGCGGCGCGGGAGGCGAGCTCGCGCAGGTCGCGCTCGGCCCGCTGCTCGAGACCGTAGGCCCACAGGGTGCCGGCGGCGGCGATGAGCTCGTCGGCGGTGCCTGCGAGCCGCGCATCGTCGGCCGCGGCGGCCGCCTCCCGGTGCTGACGGGCGCGGAGCGCGCCGCTCGCGACGAGGACCTGGAGGCCGGCGGTGACCGCGACGATCGCGGCGGCGAGCGGTTCGATCACCAGCAGCACTCCGAGCAGGGAGGCCAGGGACAGCACTCCGGCCAGGAGCCGCGGGCCGTCGTGGGCGACCAGGTCGCGCAGCCGTGTCGCGTCCTCGACCAGGGCGGCGGTGTCGTCGGGGCCGGCGAGGCGGTCACCGGGGCCGGTGCGGAGGTGGTGGCCGAGCATCCGGAGGCGGAGCTCCGTGGCCGCACCGGCACCGACCCGGTGCAGGCATGCGACGGACAGCAGCCGGAAGCCGGCCTGCAGCGCGACCAGTCCGACGAGCCCGCCCGCGGCGCCCAGCAGCGCGGCGCCGGACTCGGCCGGGGCGCCGCCGATGCCGGCGACGGCGAGGGCGGAGTCGATCGACTGCTTCAGCGGCACCGGCACCGAGACCCGCGTCCAGGCGCTCAGCACCAGGGCCAGCAGGCCGATCCCCAGTGTCAGGCGGTGGGCGCGCAGACCGGGCTCCATCAGGGTGATGGCCCTGGTCAGGGTGCCGGAACGCGCGGCGGGCGGGGTCATGGTGGGCATAGCTGTCCTGGAGGCGTCGAGGGGCGGGAGCGTCGAAGCTGGACCCCATCGTGCTCCGCGCCGGTGAGCCGCCGGTGAGACGATCATGAGGATGTCCTCAGCTTGCCGCGCGCCGCCGGGATTGCGCCGATGGGACGGCGCCACCGGGACTGCGCCACCGGCGAACGGACTCCCCGCCGGGACAGCCGTGCAGTACAGTTTTCAAGTACGTCGGTGGCGCTGCCACCGGCACCGATCTCTCCGGAGGAGCACGATGAGCCAGGATCCCGCCGCCCCCGACGATGCCACGTCAGCGCTGATCACCGTCGATGTGTGGACCGACGTGGTGTGCCCCTGGTGCTACATCGG
>CAZHSL010000326.1:0-3647 GCA_964535185.1 uncultured Corynebacterium sp. | reverse complement strand
GGGACGGCCTGCGCAGGTGAACGAACGCGACCCGCACGGTCGCGCCCTCCGCGGAGCAGCAGCTCCCGGGGAGCCGGATCGTGCGTGCTGGCCTCGACACCTGCGTGTCGAGGCCTTTTCCCGTTCCTGGGCTCCTTCACCCGGTGGCGAGAGACCTCTGGAAGGAGGGCCATGGCGAACCCCGAAAAGGTGGACGCCGTCGCCGAGATCGTGGAGCTGTTCCGCGATTCCGACGCCGCCGTCATCACCGAGTATCGCGGGCTCAGCGTGGGGGAGCTCAAGGAGCTCCGCCGGTCGCTGGGTTCCGAGACGACCTACGCCGTGGTGAAGAACACGCTCACGGAGATCGCCGCCCGCGAGGCCGGCATCGACGTGTTCGACGGCACGCTCAGCGGGCCGACCGCCATCGCCTTCATCAAGGGCGAGCCGGTGAAGCCTGCGAAGGCTCTGCGTGACTTCGCCAAGACCCACGAGAACCTCGTGGTCAAGTCCGGCTACTTCGAGGGCTCGCTGCTCTCGAAGGAGGACGTCCAGATGCTCGCGGACCTCGAGTCCCGCGAGGTCCTGCTGGCCAAGGCCGCCGGCGCCATGAAGGCGTCGATGTCCAAGGCCGCCGCCACGTTCGCGGCACCGCTGTCGAAGGCAGCACGCACCATGGACGCGCTGCGGGAGAAGCAGGAGGCCGCCTGAGCCCCAGGGCTCACGGCTCCCACCCCTCAGCCTCAGCGCTGTTCCCCGGACGCCCGGACCCCCGGGTGACCGGATCGCATGACCTGGCGCGTGTGCGCCGCTCTACACCGCAGGGACGCAGGTCCCACCAACAGGAAGGAACGCCATCATGGCGAAGCTCAGCAACGACGAGCTCATCGAAGCTTTCAAGGAGATGTCCCTCATCGAGCTCTCCGAGTTCGTGAAGCAGTTCGAGGAGATCTTCGATGTCACCGCGGCCGCCCCCGTGGCCGTCGCCGGTGCCGCCCCCGCCGGTGGCGGCGGCGATGCCCCGGCCGAGGAGGAGAAGACCGAGTTCGACGTCATCCTCGAGTCCGCCGGCTCCGCGAAGATCGCCGTCATCAAGGAGGTGCGCGGCCTGACCTCCCTCGGTCTGAAGGAGGCCAAGGCGCTCGTCGACGAGGCCCCCAAGCCCGTCCTCGAGGGCGTCAAGCAGGAGGATGCCGACGCCGCCAAGGCGAAGCTCGAGGAGGCCGGCGCGACCGTCACCGTCAAGTGATCTCCGGCGCGCGTCCCTCGCGCGCCTGATCCGACGGCAGTCCGCTGCTCCGGAAGGGCCGTCCCGCAGATGCGGGGCGGCCCTTCCGCATGCTCCGGCTCGGGGCGGCCCGACGGCGCAGCGCGGCGCCGGACCCGCCCCCGGAGCGTCGGCCTGCGCAGCGAGGCGCCGGGCCCGAGCCCTGGGGCGTCGGCTTGCGCAGCGAGGCGCCGCCCCGGATCGCGAGGCGCCCCGACGCGGCCGAGAAGGCGCCCCTGACGTGGCGCGACACTCCGAGCGGGGCCCGGCCTGCTTGACTCCTGGGCGATTTCCCTCCATTCTTTTTCCCGTACGGAGCTGTTCC
The DNA here is from genome assembly GCA_964535185.1 of uncultured Corynebacterium sp. GTDB lineage: Bacteria > Actinomycetota > Actinomycetes > Actinomycetales > Dermabacteraceae > Brachybacterium. The sequence goes on along the minus strand of CAZHSL010000326.1, from coordinate 2,076 downwards.
TGCCGCACGAGTCCGATGTGATGACCCCGTCGGACCGGTCGAGCCAGACAGGCAGGGGAGCACCGGGAGAACACCCGCGCCAGGCATATAGCGGCCGACGCGGATGGACTGCTCGCGTCAGCGAGCCTTGTGTCCATCCGCGATTTCGTGTATGCTCATTCCTTGCGCCGTGTGCCTCCCGTCGGATCTGCCGCTCTGTTCTTCACATTGCTCGCTCCACCGCCCTGATGGGTCGTTCACCGCGCCTGGGATTCCGTCATCGGCCTGTGGAAGGACCCCCCTTGGCTGCCTCGAGCACCGATCGCACCACTGACATCGCACTTCGCACCGCCTCCCCTCGCGTCACCTTCGCGAAGCTCGGCGACCCCATCGAGGTCCCGGATCTGCTGAGTCTGCAGACCACCTCGTTCGACTGGCTGCTCGGCAACGAGCGCTGGCAGGAGCGTGCCGCTGAGGCCTCCGCCGCCGGTCGTGAGGACGTCCCGCAGACCTCCGGTCTCGCGGACATCCTCGAGGAGATCTCCCCGATCGAGGACTTCGCCGGCAACATGTCGCTGTCGTTCCGCGACCACACCTTCGACGACCCGAAGTACACGGTCGACGAGTGCAAGGAGAAGGACCTCACCTACGCGGCTCCGCTGTACGTCATCGCGGAGTTCATGAACAACGAGACCGGCGAGATCAAGACCCAGACGGTCTTCATGGGCGAGTTCCCGCTCATGACCGACAAGGGCACCTTCATCATCAACGGCACCGAGCGCGTCGTCGTCTCGCAGCTGGTCCGCTCCCCGGGCGTGTACTTCGAGGAGGCGATCGACAAGACCTCCGACAAGCACATCTTCTCCGCGAAGGTGATCCCCTCGCGCGGTGCCTGGCTCGAGTTCGAGGTCGACAAGCGCGACCAGGTCGGCGTGCGCATCGACCGCAAGCGCAAGCAGTCCGTCACCACGCTGCTGCAGGCCCTCGGCATGTCCCACAGCGACATCCTCGAGGAGTTCGGCGAGTTCGAGTCGATGCGCTCCACGCTCGAGAAGGACCGCATCGCCTCCCAGGACGAGGCGCTCATCGACATCTACCGCAAGCAGCGCCCGGGCGAGCCGCCCACGCGCGATGCGGGCGAGGCGATGCTGAACAACCTCTACTTCAACGCCAAGCGCTACGACCTGGCGAAGGTGGGCCGCTACAAGATCGACAAGAAGCTCGGTCTCGAGGGCAGCCTGTCCGAGTCGACCCTCCGCCTCGAGGACATCGTCGCCACGATCAAGTACATCGTCGCCCTGCACGACGGTGTCAGCGAGTACACCAGCGCCGACGACAAGCCCGTGCGGGTCGAGACCGATGACATCGACCACTTCGGCAACCGTCGCATCCGCGCCGTGGGCGAGCTGATCCAGAACCAGGTCCGCACCGGCCTGTCCCGCATGGAGCGCGTCGTCCGCGAGCGCATGACCACGCAGGACGTCGAGGCGATCACGCCGCTGACGCTGATCAACATCCGCCCGGTCACGGCCGCGATCAAGGAGTTCTTCGGAACCTCCCAGCTCTCGCAGTTCATGGACCAGAACAACCCGCTGTCGGGCCTGACCCACAAGCGTCGTCTCTCGGCGCTGGGCCCGGGCGGCCTCTCGCGCGACCGCGCCGGCATGGAGGTCCGCGACGTCCACCCCAGCCACTACGGCCGCATGTGCCCGATCGAGACCCCCGAGGGTCCGAACATCGGCCTGATCGGCTCGCTGGCGACCTTCGCCCGCATCAACCCCTTCGGGTTCATCGAGACCCCGTACCGCAAGGTCGTGGGCGGCCAGGTCACGGACGAGGTCGTCTACCTCACCGCGGACGACGAGGACCGTCACATCATCGCCCAGGCGAACGCCAAGATCGACGAGGAGGGTCGCTTCCTCGACGAGGAGGTGCTGGTGCGCCTCCCGGGCGGCGAGCCGGACCTGGTCGTCGTCTCCGACGTGGACTACATGGACGTCTCCGCGCGTCAGATGGTCTCCGTGGCCACCGCGATGATCCCCTTCCTCGAGCACGACGACGCCAACCGCGCGCTGATGGGCTCGAACATGCAGCGCC
>CAZHSL010000325.1:0-3651 GCA_964535185.1 uncultured Corynebacterium sp. | reverse complement strand
CCCGGTCGGGCCCGCGCCGACCACGAGCACGTCGGTGTCCAGCGGGGGAGTCGTGAGCATGGCGGACGTCCTCTCGACGCGGCGGCGGGTCGACCCTGATCTCACGGTAGACCTGCGCGACACCCGGGGACAGTCCCGGTCGCAGCGTGGGGACCCGCACGGCGCGCCGGGGAGGGGCCCCGGGGGCCGGAGCGGCTCGCCGACCGGTGAGGGCCTGTATCGGTCAGGCGGTGGTGCCGGCCAGCCGTCGGCGTCGCTCCTGGCGATCGCGCCGTGCGAAGTGCGCGGCGGAGGACAGGTCCACCTCGACGACGGGGTAGATGTTCCCGTCCTCCCAGGTGGTGGTGTGCTCCGAGGTGCGGGTGGAGCGGGTGAGGTACCGCAGGCCCGCGCTCTGGTCGCGGAACACGACCAGATGCTGCTGCGGGCTGTCGGGGTGTCGATGATCGGTGTACTGCATGGTGAGTCTCCTTCGAGGTCGGCCGTGGCCGACGTGATGTTCGGGTCCGGCAGGGCCGGAGTGCGCGAGATGCGCCGGGTGCGCGCCGCGTGCTGGGGCAGGCGGTCGCGGACCGGAGCGACGGAGGTCGCTCCTCGCGGCCGTGCCTCGCTGGGGCGGGGCGACCGCGGGTGCGTGCCGGCTGCTCGGCCCTGCCCTCGGGGCAGGGGCGCCGGCGCACCGTCCGGGTGCGGCATCGCTGGGGCGATGCCTGGAGCGCGGGCGATTCGCTGCTGCACGGCCGCCATGGCCTGCAGGGAGTCGTGGCGAGCGCCCCGAACGGCGGGGCGCGGTCACCCGCGGCCCGCCGACGCTACACCAGTGCAACGGCGCCGTCCAGGATTTTGTTCCCGTGAGGGCCGCGGACAGGGGCGACGCGCTCACGGCCGTGGTCACGAGCCGGTCGACGCGACCTCGTCCTGCTCGTCCCGGTGCCCCCGTCGAGCCTGGGGATCCACGATCAGCAGCACGTCCACCGGCCCGCCCTCCGCACCGAAGGCGTGGGGGAGCATCGTGTCGAACTCGGCGCACTGGTTCTCCGTGACCCGATGGCGCTGCTCGCCCAGCAGCAGGGTGAGGGTGCCGGAGAGGACCACCAGCCACTCGTGACCGGGGTGTGCGCGCATCCGCTCGGGGGCGGGCGGAGGGTCGGTGACCCGACGGCGCAGGATCACTGTGTCCGGGGCGTGACGGATCCGCCAGCGCAGCGCGTCCATGCCGTGCTCGACGGTCGCATTCGAGACCACCTGCTCGGTATGCGTCTCGACCAGCTCGTCCAGGCCGGTGTCCAGGGCGCGGGCGAGGATCAGCAGCTGATCCAGGGCGAGCCGGCGCTGCCCGTTCTCGATGCGGGAGAGGCTGGAGGGGCTGAGATGGGCGCGGGCCGCGAGATCCCCGAGCGACAGGCCCTGGGCGAGGCGCAGCGCACGCAGCCGTTGCCGGACCAGGCCGTCCACACCCTCGAAGTCTTGCGCCATAGGCAAGAGGATATGCGTGCAAAGCACCGCGTGTCTACGGTCGGTCCATGCCTCCCCCGGAGGCCCCACCGCGAAAGGACCCCCCGTGACCACCACCGACCTGCAGACCACCACCGATCAGCTCCCCACCTCTCTCGTCGACGTCGCCGTGCTCGGCGGGGGCGCCGCCGGGCTCAGCGGCGCACTGATGCTCGCGCGCTCCCGCCGCAGCGTGGTCGTCCTCGACACCGGCTCGCCCCGCAACGCCCCCGCCGAGGGCATCCACGCTCTGCTCGGCCACGAGGGCACGCCGCCCGCGGAGTATCTCGCCCGCGGCCGCGCCGAGGTGCGGCAGTACGGCGGGCTGATCGTCAGCGGCACCGTCGCCTCTGCACGGCCCGCCGCCCCGTCGACTGGCCGTGACCTGCGCTTCACCGTCGACCTCGCCGACGGCCGCACCCTCACCGCCCGCCGCCTGCTGATCGCCACCGGCCTCCGCGACCAGCTTCCCGCGATCCCCGGACTGGCCGCGCACTGGGGCACGCACCTGGTGCACTGCCCCTTCTGCCACGGCTGGGAGGTGCGCGACCGGGCCATCGGCGTGGTCGCCACCCGGCCCGCCTCCTTCCACCAGGCGCTCATGTTCCGCGCCCTGAGCGAGGACGTCACCGTCTTCACGACCGACGGGCTCGACATCGATCCCGACACCCGGGAGCGCTTCGCCGCGCTCGGCATCACCGTCGTCGAGACGGGGGTCGAGGAGATCGTCGCCGGTGTCGAGGGCGGGATCGCCGGCGTGCGGCTGATCGACGGCACGCTGGTGCCGCGCACCGTGCTGACCGCCGCCACCGTGATGACGCCGCGCCTGGAGGGGCTCGAGGAACTGGGGCTCCGGCTCGAGGAGCTGCCGGGTGGGATGGGGGAGAAGGTCGCCACCTCCTTCGCGGGCGCCGCCGAGGTGCCCGGTGTGTGGGTCGCCGGCAACGCCGCCGACCCCAGCGCCCAGGTCGGAGCCGCGGCCGCGGGCGGTGCGCTCGCCGGCGGTCAGCTCCACGGGATGCTGGTGATGGCCGACGCCGAGGCGGCCGTCGCCGCCCACCGGGACTCCGCCGTGGCCTGAGCCCGGCCCGTGCCGAGGCATCGGCTCTGCGAGGATCAATGCATGCGCATCGCACTGATCGGCGGCAAGGGCGGGGTCGGCAGCTCCCTCGTCGAGGCCTGGCGGGGCGAGCACGAGCTGACGGTCCTGGACCGCAGCGAGGCCCCGCTGCCCGGAGTGCGGGACGTGGTGGGCGAGGCCGACGACCCCGAGGCGCTCACCGCCGCGCTCGAGGGCGCCGCGGCCGTGGTGCACCTGGCCGCCCGTCTGCCCCACGGCAGCGAGGCCGAGCAGCTGCCGGGCACGGCGTCCGCGGTCGGAGTGAACGTCGGCTCGGCACTGCTGGCCATGCGGCTCGCCCGGCGGCTCGGCGCGCGCTCCTTCGTGCACATCAGCTCGCTCGACGTCTTCGCCGACTACGGCACCGCACCGGTGCCGGCCGGTGCCGTGCCCGACGCGACCGCGCTGTACGGGCTGACCAAGCGCCTGGCGGAGCAGGCCCTGCGCCTGGCCGTCGAGGGTCCCGCGCCCACTGCGGCGGAAGGTCCGCTCCTCGTCACCTCGCTGCGTCTGGCCTATCCGACCACCGCGGAGGCCTGGCCGCGCTGGGTGACCCCGCTGAGCGAGGAGCAGGGAGAGCCGGTGCTGCGCACTCTCGAGGACGGCACTGCGCTCAGCGCCCTGCATCCGGAGGATCTGGCCGCCGCGGTGATGGCGGCGCTGTGCAGGGAGCGCGGCGAGTCCTATGAGGCGATCGCCGTCACCGCCGCCGCGCACTCCATCGCCGACGACTCGGCCCAGCGCCTGCTCGGCTGGCACCCGCGGCACGTGCTCGCGGACTGACCCCGGCGGCTGCGTGCACGGCAGGAGGGGCGGCTCCGAGGGTGCTCCTCGCTGCTCGCCCCTCCGGGTCGCGGCCCTCGGTCCCGAGCCGTGAGCCCGGGCCGCGTGGGTGAGAATGGACGGAGCCCGCCCCGCCCCTCGCGACAAGGACGCCCCCGTGCCCCGTACCCTCGCCCCCGGCCGGCGCTGCCGGATCCACGTGCTCGACGTCGACACCGGGGAGGACCGCATCCTCCACGAGTCCTCGGCCGTGC
>CAZHSL010000324.1:0-3665 GCA_964535185.1 uncultured Corynebacterium sp. | reverse complement strand
CGTCGAGGCCTCGATCCAGCGCATCACCCAGCTGGCGCGCGCCGCGGGGATCCACCTGATCCTCGCCACCCAGCGGCCGTCGGTCGACGTCGTCACCGGCATCATCAAGGCCAACGTCCCCAGCCGCCTGGCCTTCTCCACCTCCTCCCTGCAGGACTCCCGGGTCATCCTCGACTCCGTCGGCGCCGAGAAGCTCATCGGCCAGGGCGACGCCCTGTTCCACCCGATGGGCAAGGCCAAGCCGATGCGCGTCCAGGGCGCCTGGGTGAACGAGTCGGAGATCCACAAGGTCGTCGACCACGTCAAGACCCAGATGAAGCCGAACTACCGCGAGGACGTCCAGGTCGTCGCGGCCAAGAAGCAGATCGACGACGACATCGGCGACGATCTCGAGGTGCTCCTGCAGGCGGCCGAGCTGGTGGTGACCACGCAGTTCGGCTCCACCTCGATGCTCCAGCGGAAGCTGCGCGTCGGCTTCGCGAAGGCCGGCCGGCTGATGGACCTGCTCGAGTCGCGGGAGATCGTCGGCCCCTCCGAGGGATCCAAGGCACGCGACGTGCTCGTCCACCCCGACGAGCTCGGCACCGCCATCGCCCGCATCCGCGGCGAGGAGGTTCCGGAGGAGGGCTCCGACGACGCGCCCTACGGGGCGGACCAGGCCGTCGACCTCACCCCGGGCACCCCGGTCGAGGCCGAGGGCGCTTCCGGCGCGCACGACCGCTACGGCAGCGACCCGCTGTCCGCCGACGACTCCGAGCCGGAGGTCGACTACTACGACGACGACTCCGGCGAGGACAGCGAGGACGCCTGGAGCCTCACCGGGCGCTGAGCCCCTTCCGCCCCGCCTCCCCGTCGCTCACCCCTTCCACCAGCTCAGGAGCCCACGATGACCGCACCTCGCACCGCAGAGGTCCCGCTCTGGAACATCGCCAACATCCTCACCGTGGTGCGGTGCGCGATGGTCCCGCTGCTGGTGGTGCTCGCGGCGCTCGAGGCGGATTCGGTGCCCGGCCGGCTGCTGGTCGCCGGAGTGTTCGTGCTCGCGATGATCACCGACTTCGCGGACGGCCATCTGGCACGCAGCCGGAACCTGATCACCGACTTCGGGAAGATCATGGACCCCATCGCGGACAAGGCGATGACCGGCGCGGCGCTGATCATGCTCTCGGTGTGGGAGTACGTGCCGTGGTGGATGACCGTCCTGATCCTCGTGCGCGAGATCGGCATCACGCTCATGCGGTTCACGATCCTGAAGTACGGCGCGCTGCCGGCGAACCTGGCGGGCAAGGCCAAGACCATGGTGCAGACCATCGCCATCACCTTCTGCCTGATCCCCTTCGAGGTGTGGTGGGCCCCGGCGCGCTGGATCGGCCTGGCGCTGATGGCCCTCGCCGTGGTGCTGACCGTGTGGTCCGGACTGGTGAACCTCAAGGACGGCCTGCGGCTGCGCCGCGAGGCCCTGGCCGGCGGTGCTGACGCCCGATGACCGACACCGGGGCCGACGGGGCCGACGTGGGCCGCGGGGTCGATCCCGCCGACGTGATCCGTCGGGCCGGGGAGCGGGGATGGATGCTCGCGACCGCGGAGTCCCTGACCGGCGGCGCCGTCGTGGCGCGGCTGGTGGACGTGCCGGGAGCGAGCGCGGTCGTGGCCGGGGGAGCGGCCTGCTACTCCCTGGAGGCCAAGTCGCGGGTGCTCGGGGTGGATCCCGCTGTGCTCTCCTCGACCGGCGCGGTGACCAGGCAGGTCGCCGCGGCGATGGCCGAGGGGGCGATGAGCCTGTACCGCACGGAGCTCGCCGTCTCCACCACCGGCGTGGCCGGTCCGGGGCCGGACGAGCGCGGCGTCGCGGAGGGGACCGTGGTGCTCGGGCTCGCCGTCCGGGGCCGCCCCACTCGCACCCGTGAACTCCGTCTCAGCGGCGGGAGGGCCCGGATCCGCGCCCGGACGGTCGACGCCGCACTCGAGATGCTCGCCTCGGCCCTGCAGGAGTAGGAGCCTCCCAGCTCAGCCGCACCGGGCGGATCCGTCCTCCCCGGCGTCCCGCCATGCACACGGTGCAGGGAGCTCCCGGCGTGGGCCACTACACTCGGGGGAACACTTCCGCGGGCAACCGCGTTGGTAAGGGCGTGATGACTTCGATGTCCCCCAATCCCGCACTGCACCACGCGTTCCCCCCGAGTCAGAGGAAAGGAGGCGGGTCCATGATCCTGTTCCGTCAGGAGCTGGGCGACGTGCTGCGCAACGCGCGGCGCTCCCAGGGCCGAACCCTTCGGCAGGTGTCCTCCGACGCCCGTGTGTCGCTGGGCTACCTCAGCGAGATCGAGCGCGGTCAGAAGGAGGCGTCCAGCGAGCTGCTGGTCTCGGTGACCGACGCTCTCGGCCTCCCGCTGTCCTTCGTCCTGCGCGAGGTGTCCGATCGGATCGCGATCGCCGAGCAGGTGACGATCCCGGACACGGTCCCGGAGGGTCTCGCGGACGGCACCGCGCCGCTCGTCGGCGCCCGCTGAGGTGCGGCGCAGCGAGTTCGCGGAGCTGGCGGACCACGTGTTCGGTCCGGTGCTCGCCCGCACCTACACGCAGGACCTCGTGCTCGAGGAGGTCGGCGGTCTCAGCGCCGCCGAGGCCCTCGAGCGCGGGGTCCCCGTACGTGCGGTGTGGACCGCGCTGTGCGATGCGATGGACGTCCCGGAGTCCGCACGCTGGGAGGTCCCCCTCCAGCAGCGCCGGCGCTGAGGACGCCGCCGACGCTGCCGCGCTCGGAGCGGGGACGGACGCAGAGATCTCGACGACACGCCGACATCTCCCGCGTGTTCGAACGTCTGTTCGGTATCGTGGTCCTCGACGGTCCTCCAGCACCTCGACCACGCACTGATCTCCCCTCCCCAACGTCCGCCGTCCACAGCGGGGCCGGGGCGGCGGCGACTTGTCGGGGTCGGCGCCTAGTGTGGCCGCACTGGTCACCCCGTGTCGGTACTCCCGGCCCTCAGGAAGGAACAAGCACATGGCTGCACCGAAGTCCGCGTCCAAGCCCCCGGTCACGAAGTCGACCGAGAAGAACCGCAGCTCCTCGCTCGACAACGCCCTCGCGCAGATCGACCGCCAGTTCGGCAAGGGCTCGATCATGCGCCTGGGCGACGACACACGCCCGCCCGTGGAGGTCATCCCCACCGGGTCGGTCGCCCTCGACGCCGCTCTCGGCATCGGCGGCCTGCCGCGCGGCCGCATCGTCGAGGTCTACGGTCCGGAATCCTCCGGCAAGACCACCCTCGCGCTCCATGCGGTGGCCAACGCCCAGCGCAACGGCGGCATCGCCGCGTTCATCGACGCCGAGCACGCGATGGACCCGGAGTACGCGAAGAAGCTCGGTGTGGACACCGACGCCCTGCTGGTCTCCCAGCCGGACACCGGCGAGCAGGCGCTGGAGATCACCGACATGCTGATCCGCTCCGGCGCGCTCGACGTCGTGGTCATCGACTCGGTCGCCGCCCTGGTGCCCAAGGCGGAGATCGAGGGCGAGATGGGCGACTCCCACGTCGGCCTCCAGGCCCGCCTCATGTCGCAGGCGCTGCGGAAGCTCGCCGGTGCACTCTCGGCCTCCGGCACGACGGCGATCTTCATCAACCAGCTGCGCGAGAAGATCGGTGTGTTCTTCGGCAGCCCGG
>CAZHSL010000323.1:0-3678 GCA_964535185.1 uncultured Corynebacterium sp. | reverse complement strand
TGACCTGCCAGGTCCCGTGGGACGAGGACCTCCAGGGCGCCGTGGTGCGGATCGGCCCGTTCTGATCCCCGGGGTAGCGCCCCGGGCCGCCACCGGCGCGGGGCGCTACCCCGCCGCCAGGTCCCGTCGGCGCAGGGCGAGGAGGCCGACCACGGTCAGCAGCACGGCCGCCGCGCCCGTGAGCACCAGCGGCATCGGCTCGACGTCGTCCCCGGGCACGAAGGGCACGTGGTGGAGCACCGAGAGGGCGCGGGCCCAGTCCGGCAGCTGGAGCAGCTCGCCGAGGAAGGTGTCCAGCGCCGCCCAGATCACCACCAGCCAGGCGAGCCCCGCCAGGCGCACCCGCAGCCCGTACAGCGCGAGGGTCAGCGCCCCCGTGGCGGCGATCGCGGGCAGGTAGGCGAGGGAGGCGAGGGTCGTCTCGCCGATCCAGGAGGTCTCCCCCGTACCCGCCCAGACCCCGATCCCCGTGCCGAGGCCCAGCAGCGCCTGCGCCGCACACGCCTCGAGCGCCACCACCGCGATCCAGCGCAGCGTCAGGGGGATCCGGCCGGTCCCGGCGATGAGCAGCCCGGCCAGGCGCCCCTCCTGCTCCTCGGTGCGCAGCCGCAGCACGCCGGCCACGATCAGCCCCACCGGCCCCAGCGCCAGCATCAGCAGGATGTACGCGGTGAACGACGTGGTCAGATCGTCCACGTCGATCGGCGCGAACTCGCCGATGGTGGGGATCTGGTCGACCATGTCCTCCAGGGACGAGGCGAGCGAGCCGAAGGCGATCGCGAACAGGAACAGGCCGATGGTCCAGGTGAGCATCATCGGGGTCACCAGGCGGCGGGCGAGGCCTCCCGGTGCGCGCAGCGCCGCGGAGGCGGTCGCGGGGCCGGGCGGGGCCGGGCGCAGCCCCGAGCCCAGATCCCGGCGACGGGAGAGCTGAGCGGCCAGCGCCAGCAGCAGCACGATCGCGCCGACGGACAGCGCCAGCGGCCACCAGCGCAGGTCCACGAACACCTTGGTCTGCTGGGCCCAGGCCAGCGGGGAGAACCACGACAGCCACGAGCCCTCGGCCTCGATCACGTCGCCCACGCCGCGCACCAGGAACGCCACCGCCAGGGCACCGAGGGAGAGCCCGGAGGCGGTGCCGGCGTGCTCGGTCAGCTGAGCCGCCACTGCGGCGATCGCGCAGAAGACCAGGCCGGTGAGAGCGGTCGCCGCGCCCAGGGCGATCCCGTCGGCCACGGGCGCTCCCGTGCTCAGCACGCCCAGGCTCACGGCGGCGCCGAGGGCGAGGTCCGCCACCGCCACCACGACCAGGGTGGCGGCGGCCGGAGCGAGGCGCCCGGTGGGCAGGGCGCGCAGCATCTCCAGCCGTCCCGCCTCCTCCTCGGAGCGCGTGTGGCGCACCGTGAGCAGGATGCTCATGATCGCGCCGGCCAGCAGCACGTAGAGGAGGAGCTCGTTGGCGACGGCGGCCCACAGGGTGTAGTGGTCGCGTCCGAAGGCGGGGCCGGTCATCAGCACCGCCGAGGGGTTCCCCAGGAGCGCGGCGCGCGCGTCGAGGGCCTGCTGGTCCGGATACGCCTCCTTCAGCGCGATGACCGAGGCGGCGACGGTGACGACCATGGCCACGGCCCAGATCAGGATCTGCCGCCGGGAGATCCTCCCGAACAGACGCACCAGGGCTCCGAGTCCGGTCAGCGGCGAGGCGGGGCGCACGTCCAGCCGGTGCGTGCGGCCGGCGGTGGCCCGGTGGGCGGTGCCGGTCATCGCGCGCCTCCCTGCTCCGTGTGCTCGGCGGACTCGAGCTCGTCGCCGTAGTGACGCAGGAAGAGGTCCTCGAGGGACGGCGGCGTGATGGTGAGACCGGTGGCCTGCATGCGCGCGAGCACCGGCAGCACGTCGTGGACCACCGCGTCGTCCACGTCGAAGCGCACACGACCGCCCTCGGCCACCAGATCGTGGACTCCGTCCAGCGCGGCCAGCGGCGCGGTGTCCTCGCTCGTGGTGGCGGCCACGGTGGAGCGCGTGAGGTGGCGCAGCTGGGCGAGGGTGCCGGACTCGACGTCCTGGCCGGCGCGGATGATGGTCACCGTGTCGCACAGCTTCTCCACCTCGGCGAGGATGTGGCTGGACAGCAGCACCGTCCTTCCGTCGGCCCTCAGGCGGGCGACCTCGTCGGTGAAGATCGCCTCCATCAGCGGGTCCAGGCCCGAGGTGGGCTCGTCCATGATGTAGAGGTCCACGTCCCGGGAGAGCGCGGCGACCAGGGCGACCTTCTGCCGGTTGCCCTTGGAGTAGGTGCGGGCCCGCTTGGTGGGGTCCAGCTCGAAGCGCTCGATGAGCTCCTCTCGACGGCGCGTGTGAGCGGCTCCCCTCTCGCCGCGGGTCAGCACGTCGATGGCCTCTCCCCCGGTGAGGTTGGGCCAGAGGTTCGTGTCCCCGGGGACGTAGGCGAGGCGATGGTGGATCTGCACCGCCTGGGACCACGGATCCATCCCGAGCACCTCTGCGCGGCCGGACGTCGCCCGCAGCAGGCCCAGCAGGACGCGGATGGTGGTGGACTTGCCGGCGCCGTTCGGCCCCAGGAAGCCGGTGACCTCGCCGCACGGCACGGTGAGATCGAAGCCGTCGAGCGCACGGGTGGCGCCGAAGGTCTTGGTCAGGCCCCGCACCGCGATCGCGGCGTCGGTGGGGGCGGGGGCGGTCGCGGGGGCGGTCTGCGCAGCGGTCATCGGTGGTTCCCCTCGGTGGTCGGTGGGGTCGCGCCGCCGTGTTCGGCGGCGAGATAGGCGTCCAGCAGCGAGCTGTCGGCGAGCAGGGGCGTGGTGTAGAGCTCGAGCATGGGCAGCAGCAGGGAGTCGTAGTGGGAGCGCAGCCAGACGGGAAGCTGCGCGAGATCGAGCGGCTCGCGCTGCGCGGGCAGCTGCAGCAGCAGGGCGCCGAGCGCCATCTCGGTCAGTGCGCGTGCCCGCGCGGCGGGATCACGGCTCGGGGTGATCACGCCGGCCGCCTCGCCCTGTGCGAAGTAGACGGCGGCATCGGCGATGAAGCCGTCGATCAGCTGGCGCGCCATGGGTCCTCCCGCCTGCAGGCGGCGCAGCACGTAGCCCACCACCGGTGCGTAGCGCTCCACCTCGGCGAGCTGGGCGAGCATCACCCCGGTGCCTCCGGTCATCACCTCGAGCTTGGTCTCCCGAGTGACCTCGAGCGCCCTGCGGTCGCACGCGGTCAGCAGCTGCTCGCGGGAGCCGAAGTGGTGGATGATCAGGCCCGCGCTGACCCCGGCATCCTGGGCGACGGCCCGCAGCGGCGCGGCGAGGCCGTCCACTGCGAAGCGCTGCAGGGCCGCCCGGAGGATGCGCTCGTCGGCCGGCGGCGTGGTGTCCATGGGGCGCCTCCCGAGGTGCTGAACTGATGTTCAACAGACTATACGCGTGTTCAACCCCGGGCAAGGGGCTGCGCAGCGAGGAGCGCGGTTGCGCGTGTCGGAGGTGGTGGGGCGTGCGGGGCGGCGGGCTCAGCCCAGCGCGTCGATCCCGCCCTTGCTCTTCAGCAGCGACAGCAGCAGGTCCTTGGGACCGGCGGCGGGCTCGAGCGCGCACTGCTCCGGCTCGAAGGACCAGCTCGCGCGCAGCGAGCGGAACACCTCGAACTCGGCGTCACCGGTGCGCAGCGGCACCG
>CAZHSL010000322.1:0-3689 GCA_964535185.1 uncultured Corynebacterium sp. | reverse complement strand
TTCCACTACACGCAGGACGTGTACGAGGAGATCGTGCAGCGGGTGCTGGAGATGACGGCACCGGGTCACGACGCCGGGCGCGAGTAGGACGAGCGCGAGCGCGGTTCCGGGCACTATGGATATCAGCGGGGCGGGGCGACGCCGCCCTTTCGCTTCACCTCGTACCCGATCCGGTACAGGTCCGGCATGTCGATCCGGGCGTCTGCCCTCCGGGTGAGCACACCGATCTTCAGAAGATCTTCGATGATGCCGGGCCATCCGTCCGAGGCATGCTCCGGTGGCAGGGAGCTGCGAGAGATCTCCGTGACCGCCTCTTCCGGCCCGGCCGGGTGCGAGATCGACAACGCGTCGATCACCGAGTCCTCGTCGAGGGGGACGGTGGATCCGCTGAGCGACCGTGCAATCGGGGTCACCCATGGGTAGTCCTCGCTCAGCTCACTCACTCGGCCTCGCGATGCGGCGCCGATCCCTCGCTTGATGCTCTCGTAGTGGAGCGCGTACGGGAACGACCCATCGGCGTAACGCTGCGAGGAGTCCTCGGCCGCACTGTGCATCGCCGTGAGCAGCGATCGGGGTGAGGTCTCTCCATTGCCGTCTGCGAGATGGCTGATGATCCACGTATAGGGGTTGCCTCGCCGATGATCGGTGCCCATCTTCGAACCCGCCAGCGCGGCGACCAGCTTCCGCAGCTGTGCATCCGAGGAGCGCAGCGAATCGCTGAGCTGCCATACCGACCCACCGGCTGAGAAGGCGTCGGCACCGACGGCGCGGGCTCCCAGATCCCTCAGCAGCTCACCATCGGCCGCGGGAGCATTGATCAGACGCTGCCAGAGGAGTCCGTAGAGGTCTTCGCGACCCCAGGTGAGCTTGGCCTCGGTCGCCTTCAGCTTCGAGGCATCCGCGAAATCGTGGATCGCCCGCTGGTACTGATCCACGCGGAGGAACACCTTGATGTGGAGATTCCGGAACGGGCGCAGCCAGAGCGCCGTTCGCAGGAGGTCCCGGGCGATCTCGTCGGCGCGGTCCCAACTCGAACTCGTGCGATCCAGCGCATCGAACACGAGCAGTGCGTGGCGCCCTGCCGAAGCCTGCGCGCGTTCCGCACTCTCGAGATCCCGCGCGAGATCCTCGGGGGAGGATCGCACGAGTTCGACCCTCCGCTCCCACCGGTCTTCGCGTGAGTACTGAAGCCGTGCCTGCGCGGGGGCGACGAGCCCGTGTACCACGGCGCGCCACACGTCATAGGGCGCGAATCCCTCGTCGAGCAGTTTTGCGAACGTACCGGCGTCCGGGTACGCGTCGATGTTCGACTGCTCCGCGTGCCCCACACGAACATCGGTGACATCGAGTTCCTGGTGCGCGGTCCCCAGGCGGTGGCGGAGGTTCTCGTCCCGCAGCGCGGAGGTCCAGAACGTCTTGCCCGTCCCTCGGCCGCCGACCACGAGCGATGCGTCGAGGCGCAGCGCCCGATGGTGGGACTGCGGCGTGTACAGCGTGGCTTCGGTAGCTGGCTCGTCCGACTGGACCTCACCGAGTGCTTCCAGCATTGCGAGGCGGATCTGCTGCGGTGCGGGCACCGATGCCATCATGACCTGCCTCCTTCCTCGTCAGCCTCGAGCATCGTCGTGATACCGGAGAGCAATGGGCCGAAAACATGATCGAGCGCCGAGGCGTCCATGCGCCCGATGCCGTCGGAGAGCGAGCGCAGGGATCGCATGCCGCGGTTCCACCGGATCGCCCAGGGGAAGTGCGGTGCGGTTTCGTCGTTGTCGATGAACGAGAACGCTTCCCCCGTCGTCTCCGACGCCCCGACCTCGTCATACAGCGATGACTCGAACAGATCGAGCGCCGCATCGCGCACACGCCCCACATGCGCGACGCCGTCCTCCTCGGGGACGAGTGCTGCGACGACCTGCAGCCGTTCGCGGATGTCACGCGCGACGCCGGTGCGCTGCCAGTGCTCGAACAGGCTTGCGTAACCGCGCCAGGACTGATGATCGTCAGTCGCGAAGAGCAGGGTCAGCTGAGCGCCGAGAGAGGCGATGGCGTTGGACGCGACGTCATCGAGGCCCGAGCGGGAATCGATCAGGATCACATCGGGGCGGTGGACGTCCTCGAGCTGCTCGAGCAGGCGTGCGAGCCGCTGCTCCCAGGTCTCCTGTGCGCGCCCCGCGCCCTTCGACATCCATGCGCGGCCCAGCTTCGCGATGTACTCGCCGGGAGCGGCGCCGTGGGCCGGCACTACCACGATCTCGCCCCGTGGCGCTTCGGGGGAGAGGGAATAGAGGTCGCGCAGCAGGGAGTCACCATTGCCGACTAGGTCCTCGACCAGCCAATCGACGATCCCCCCGCTCGGCTGGCTGCCCTCGGGAAGGAGGAATGCCGAGATGCCGGGAGATTCGAGGTCGAGATCGACGGTCATCACCCTCCGCCCTTGGGAGGAGAGGTGCCACGCGAGCGCGGCCAGGGCCGTCGAGCGGCCGACTCCACCTTTCACGGAGAAGAAGACGACTCTCGGCGCGCGGGGGGAGACGTCGGCGATCTGGGACCAGCTCGACCCGTGCATGAGCCGATCCGCGACCTGGATCGCCTCCGTCTCTGCGAAGAGCGGGAAGAGGTGCGTCCCGTAGCGGGCCAGGTCGAGATCGTCCTCCCACAGCAGCATGCTGTCCGCAGGGTAGGAATGGGGCGCGAGTGCTGCCGAGAGCTCTGCGGCGATGCGTTCGATCTCGCCTGAGGCGGTGTCGCCGTCTGCCGCGCCCGCAGGGACGATCAGCCGGACCCGCGAGCTGAGGTCACGGTTCAGCAGCGTGCCGGCAGGCAGCGCTGCAAGATGCGGTTGGAGGACAGCGCGCGAGGTGGCCAATACCTGATCGAACAGGACGGTCTCGTGTCTCATGGCAGCAATCCTTCCACCCGGGCCCGCTGGACGAGAGCTTTGACCCGCTCCGCCCCGTTTCGGTGACGCTCCAGGCGAGCAGGCGTGACGTGCTGGTCATCCGCGTAGCGATCGCCAGCACGCCAGTCGTCGAAGTAGTTGGTCGAGTCGAGCTGGTAGTCCGTGGCCGTGGGATCGGTGAGATAGACGGGGTATCTCCCCCAGAGACGGTCGATGTGGACGCGGTCCCTCTGGCGGTCCTGAGGATCGCCAGCGGCGTTGACCGGCATGCCGAATTGTGTCATGAGCGCTTTGAGACCGCATTCCGCCGCAAACCCGTAGAGGTGATCGGCGTTCGAGAGACGATGCGCGTCCTCAAGGAACTCGGCATCTCTGTGGTGCCGTTCATGAGCCCCCGCGAAATCCGTGGACACGGATGAATCTCCCCTCGTCTCGCGCACTCTTCAGGCTGTGGTCTGCGCACAGCGTATAGGGCGGCTCGGTGCACGGCATGCCTTACCGGCGGCAGGAGCACGGCGGGGAGTGGGGCAGCTAGCCCCCCCCACGAACAGCTCCCCGTCCGCCGGCACCCCGCGCCTTTCCCGCCCGGCATCAGTGCGGTAGTCCCACGCGAACGGCACCCCGTGCGCGGTGACGATGTCCTCGCCGTCCATCAGCTGCAGGTGCACGTGCGGATCCGAGGAGTTGCCCGAGTTCCCGCACTCACCCAGCTGCTGCCCGGCGACCACGCGCTCGCCGGGGACCACCCGCAGCGAGCCGCGGCGCAGATGCGCGAGCACCGCCACCACCG
>CAZHSL010000321.1:0-3692 GCA_964535185.1 uncultured Corynebacterium sp. | reverse complement strand
GGCGCATCGCCATCCAGATCATCCTGCTGGACGTCATCCTCTACTCCGCCGGCGGCGTCATCGGCACGATGCACCACCTGTACTTCTCCGGCACCCCGGTCGAGCACATGGCGCTGGGCGCGGTCTTCTCCGCACTGGAGGTGATCCCGCTGACCTTCCTGACGGTCGAGGCCTGGACGTTCCTGCAGCTGGGAGCGCGCCAGGAGTCCCGCTCCAGCGCACCCTTCCCGCACCGGTGGGCGGTCATGTTCCTGGTCGCCGTCGGCTTCTGGAACTTCCTGGGTGCGGGCGTCTTCGGCTTCCTCGTGAACCTCCCCGTGGTGTCCTACTACCAGATCGGCACCTCGCTGACCGCGAACCATGCGCACGGCTCCATGATGGGCGTCTACGGGATGTTGGCCGTGGGCCTCGCGCTGTTCGCGCTGCGCTACATCATCCCGCCGCAGAAGTGGCCCGATCGCCTGGCCAAGCTCTCCTTCTGGTCACTGAACATCGGGCTCGCATGGATGATGTTCGCCACCCTGCTGCCACTGGGTGTGCTGCAGCTGTGGGCCTCCGTCAACGAGGGATACTTCGAGGCTCGCACGCTGGGCTACCTCATCCAGCCGGGCAACCTGGCACTCGAGTGGATGCGCATGCCCGGTGATGTGGTGTTCCTGGTCGGAGGCGTCCTGCCGTTCGTGTACATCGCCTGGCTCGGGGTGCGCTACGGCGTGAAGGCGACCGTCACCCGGATGGAGCCCGAGACGCTCTTCGTCGAGGAGCACCCGGAAGCCCGGGAGGACCGCACGGGCCGCCGTGATGCACCGCTCACGGCGTCCGCGACCGCCACGGAGACGCCGCCCCCCAGCAGGTACGCCTCGGATCGTCGCCGCGATGGTGAGGGGCCGGCGTCATGAGCGCCATCGAGCTCACCGCGTGGCTCTCCGCCGGCTACGCCGCGGCGCTCCTGCTGATCGCCTACGGCATCGACCTGATCGCCCGGCGCGCCCATACCGCGAACGACGAGCAGCAGACCCACGGCTTCGCGTATCACGAGGACCACGATGCCTGGCTGTGCCCCGAGGACCAGTGGCTGTGGCCCCAGTCGTTCGACCCCGACAACCGGGTGATGCGCTATCGCGGCAGTCCCGCGGTCTGCAACTCATGCCCGGTCAAGGACAGCTGCACCTCCTCCGACGACGGTCGGGAGCTGGGTCGGGCGGTCGATGCGTGGCCGTCCTCGGAATCCGCCCGATTCCACCGTGGGATCGCGTGCGCCGTAACCGTGCTCGCCGTATCGTGGCCGGTGGTCGCCGCCTTCACCGTCGAGCACTGGGCCGGCCAGGTGCTGCTGCTGGCGACCGCGTTCGCGATCGCGATCGCCGGGCTCCCGCTGTGGTCGCACCTGCGCCACTCCCCGGTGGACCCCGACGGGGTGCTGTTCAAGTCGCTGGACGAGAACCTGGAGGAACGAGCCCGGGTGATCGAAAGCCTCGAGCGGCGACGTACCAGCTACGCCTCGGATCGACGGTCCGCCGCGGACGCTCCGGTCCCGCTGGTGCTGGGGCAGACGCGCTACGCCTCCGACCGAAGGGAAGCCGACGAGAATGTCTAGTCAGATGCTCCTCGTGATCGTGGTGGCCGCCCTGGTGCTCGTGCTCCTCGTGGTCTCGCTGAAGGTGGTGCGGGAGTACGAGCGGCTGGTCGTCTTCCGCCTCGGCCGGCTGCGTGGTCCACTGGGCCCGGGTCTGGTGCTGATGCTGCCGTTCCTGGACCGTTCGGTGCGGGTGGATGGGCGCGTGGTCACGTTGACCATCCCGCCGCAGGAGGTCATCACCCGCGACAACGTCACCGCCCGCGTGAACGCCGTGGTGATGTTCAAGGTGTCCGACCCGGTGCGCTCGGTGATGGCGGTCGAGAACCACGCGGTCGCCACCTCCCAGTTCGCCCAGACCACTCTTCGTTCCGTGGTCGGGCGCGCGGATCTGGACACGCTCCTGGCCCACCGCGCCGACCTCAACGAGGACCTCCAGCAGTCCATCGCACACCAGGCGGTCCCGTGGGGTGTGGACGTCTCCGTGGTGGAGATCAAGGACGTGGAGATACCGGAGATGATGCAGCGGGCGATGGCCCGGCAGGCCGAGGCCGAGCGTGAGCGACGGGCCAAGGTGATCAGCGCCCATGGTGAGCTCGAGGCGTCGGAGGAGCTGCGAGACGCGGCGAAGACCCTCAGCGAGGCACCCGCCTCACTGCAGCTGCGCTACCTGCAGACATTGCTCGAGCTGGGCGCCGATCAGAACTCCACCGTGGTCTTCCCGCTGCCGATGGACATCGTCGGTCCCTTGATGGGTGCGCTGGACCAGTTCTCCTCCCACGACGATGCTCGCCGTGAAGCGACGGCCACCTCGGAGCAGTCCGAGCAGCATGGACTGGCAGTCGTCGACGATCACGCAGAAGGGCGATCAGGATGAACCCCATCGAACCCGCCGGCGGACCGGCCGCCGGATCTGCTGCGGCAGCGGGATCCGGACCCGTCCGCGGCGCCGACACCGAGCCGGTCCATGACGACGCCCCCGCACCCCCCGGCCGTCGCGTGCGCCTCGAACCCACCCCACCGGGCTTCTGGTGGATGCTCCTGGGGGCCGTCGTGGCGCTGCTCGGCCCGTTCTTCGGCATCCTCATCGGCAGCACCGTGGGCAGTCACGACACCGCCGGCAGGATGGATCCGCTCTACTGGGGCTTCTTCATCGGTGGCCTCATCGGCGTCCTGGGCCTGCTGGCGGCGGGCTTCGGCATCATGACCCTGATGCGCCGCTCGCGGTCGGGGACACCGCAGGAGCAATCGTGAACACGTCCCCCGCGCGATCGGCGGCCGTCACCGAACCCCGCCCGGACGTCGCTGTCCCGGCGGCCCGGGGCGGCGGCTTCCGGTCGGACCGGGCCGCGGATCGGTGGATGCGCGATGTCCTACGGATCCCGGGCATCGATCTGAGCTCCGGCGAGGGGGCGCACCACGCCTTTCGGATCTCGGTCGTCATCTCGGCCCTTCGGTGCCTGATCACCTACGTGGTGATCCCGGTGCTGGTCCCCCTTCTGAGCCTGGCGGGCTGGGTCGCCGCTCCGGTCGGGCTCGCGCTGTGCGCTGTGGCCGCGGTGAACGGCGTGCTCAGCGTGCGCCGCTTCTGGCGCGCGGATCACCCGCACCGCTGGACCTACACGGCCTTCATCGGGGTCGTGTTCGTGATCCTGACCATCTCCGTGACCACGGAACTGAGCCGATGGGGAGTCCTGCCGTGAGCACCGCACACCACTCGAGAACCGAACCCTCCAGGACCGACGCGGGCCACGAGGAGACCCCGCACGGCACTCCACCGACGACCGAGGGCTGGACCCCCGAGGACAGAGCACCGAGTGCGGCCGAGAACAACTTCATGAGCTTCGCTCTCTTCGGCGTCCTCATCCTCTTCGGGATCGGCTGCTTCGTCCTCCTCTGAGACCGGGCACCCTCGCGCCGAGCAGTCTGCGCCAGCCGCGACGAGCGGAGGAGTCCGCGCGCTCGGGCTCCACGTCGGACCCGGGCTCCGCATCCTGCGCCGACCCCGGCTCGGAGACCTCGTCGGGATCGATCTGCAGCCCGTTCTCGTCCACCCAGACGTCGGTCCAGCCGACGTCGGACTCATCGCGCGGGCTGAACTCGCGGCGCGGCCCGA
>CAZHSL010000320.1:0-3699 GCA_964535185.1 uncultured Corynebacterium sp. | reverse complement strand
CCCACCCGCATCATCGCGCCGAAGCGACCGGTCGCGACCGTGACCCCGCGCTTGCGGATCGCCTCGACGACCTGTTCCACGAGGGGCTCCGCGACCGGTCCCGGCGCGGCACCGCTCCACGACGGGCGCCTGCCCTTGCGGGTGTCGCCGTACAGCGTGAACTGGGAGACGACGAGCACCTGCGCCCCGGCGTCGAGCACCGAGCGCTCGCCCTCCAGGATCCGCAGCTCGCAGATCTTCCGGGCGATCGTGGCCACCTGATCGGGACCGTCCTCGTGGGTGACGCCGACGAGGGCCAGCAGACCCTCGCCCTCGACCGCGCCGACCACCTCGCCGTCCACCTCGACCTGGGCACCGTCGACTCTCTGGAGCACTGCACGCATGCCCCGATGGTGGCACAGCCTGCGGCGTTCGACGGCGGTGGCCGCTGCTCAGCCGGGGAGGATCGTGTCGATCCGCCGCTCCTGGGTGGGGGAGTCGTCGCCGTGGTCGCGGTCGCCGTGGTCCCGGTCGCCGGGGGCCTGGGGCCGGGACGGCTGCGCTCCGCCCGCCTGGACGGGACGCGGCGAGAGGGTCTGCGGGGGCAGGGGAGCGGTGTGCTCCGGCGGCGCCGAGTACGCGGACGGCCCGGAGGGTCGCGGGGCCGAGCCGCCCGTCGGCGCGCGGTGCTGCGGTCCTGCCTGCTGCATCGGCGCGGCCTGCTGCTGCGGTGGGTGGTGCTGCGGTGCCGCCGGCTGCCCCGCGGACTGCGGCGGTGGAGCCGGGCGCACCCCCGTCGGGCCCTGCGGGGGCGGGGCCGGTTCCGCGGCTCGTGCCGCGGGGGCGGGCGCGGCCTGCGTCGCCGCTTCGTGGCGCCGGGCCTCGGCGCGCCGGGCCTCGGAGACCCACTCCTCGGCCACTCGCACGATCGCCTCGGTCGCGGCCTCCCAGGCCGCTTCCTGCTGCCGGTGCGGACCGGTGGCCAGGGACAGCACCACACCCGCCGAGCGCAGCGCGAGCTCGGTGGGGTCCACCCGCTCGGAGAACATCCCGTGCCAGGCGCGGATGGCCTCCTCGACCCGCTCCTGCGTGGCGCGATCGATGCGGCCCGCGTTGCCGTAATCGGCCAGGACGCTGAGATGGGCGAGCAGGCAGGCCAGATCGTCGGCCCGGCGGCCCGGTCCCACGGTGTCGATGTCGAGCAGGCCCACCACCCTGCCGTCCTCGACGAACACCTGCGCCTCGTAGAAGTCGCCGTGCACCACGTCGTGCGGGCGCATGTCCATGCGCTGCTCGAGGGCCCCCAGACCCTCGCGGATCGCGCGCACCAGGGCGTCCAGCCGCGGCCCGAGCGTGGGGACCGAGGAGCTGACGATGCCGGAGTAGAACTCCACCGAATCGGTCCACGGGGGGCGCAGCGAGAGCGTGTACATCGACGCGGGCAGCCGATCCACCAGGGCGACCAGGTCCTCGGCCCGGCAGGCGTCCACGCCTTCGTCGATCACCGCGCGGGCCAGGGGCCGGCCGGGCAGCTCGGCGAGGACCACCAGCCCGTTGTGGTGGGCGAGCACCTCGGGCACCGGCACCCCGGCGGCGAGCAGCCGGTGATGGCGATCGACGATCTCCGCGCTGCGATGGGGCTGCATCACCTTGAGGTAGACCGCTCGGTCGCCCTGGGAGGCGCGCAGCACCGCCCGACGCCCCGGACGGTAGGAGACGACGTCGATCGCGATCGGCACCGACGGGTCCGGGCCGATCGAGGCGCCGAGGTCGTGGAGGGTGCGGCCGACGATGTCCGGGTAGCACACCAGCGGCAGCATCGGCAGCCACGGATCGTGGGGGTAGCGCCACACGCGCACGTTGATGTCGCCGTCGGTCATCACCAGGGTCTGCTCGGCGACGTGGAGGTTCTTCTCGCGCTCGCCGATGTGGGCGCTCGCGCCGAACAGCTCCTCGCGGGCGGGGGCCTGCGGCCCGTCCAGCTCGGGCCAGGAGACCTGGGTGCGGTAGAGCGCCTTGGTGCTGCGCCCGGGGCGGTGGTCGACGTGGTCGAGCTGCCAGTTGTGCAGCACTCCACCGGAGTTGCCGACGGCCGAGCGGAGCAGTCCTCCCGCGCCGGGCCCGGTGAGGAGCTCGGACCCGTCCTGCGTGTGTGACATGGGTGAATCATTCCGGTCATGTGGTCATCGGGCGGCACCGCCTACGATGCTTGCATGGCTGATCGTACCGATAACCTCACCAGCGGGAACCTCCTGGGCATTCCCGAGACCCGACTTCCCGACGACTTCGTCGACGTGCAGGTGAGCGAGGAGCTGGTCGACGGCGACCCGCGGGAGATCACCGCCCGCCATCTCGACTCCCCGCTCGCCTGGGCCACCCTCGCCCAGGACGCGCTGAGCGACGGCGACGAGGTCGCCGCCTACGCCTATGCCCGCACCGGCTACCACCGCGGTCTGGACGCGCTGCGCCGGTCCGGCTGGCGCGGCCAGGGCCCGATCCCCGCCTCCCATGCCCCGAACCGCGGCTTCCTGCGGGCGCTGGCGATGCTGGGGGAGACCTCGCGCCGGCTCGGCGACGAGGCCGAGGCCGATCGCGTCACCGACTTCCTCCGCGAGGCGGATCCGACCCTCCTGGGCTGAGCCGCGAGCGCGGGCGCCGGGCCGGGGCGGATCGCCGCGCGGCGCCCGCCCGTGCAGGGCGCCCGGTCCCTGCGCGTGCAGGGGGCGTCCGGGCGTGCTTGGTAGGATCCCTGCGGCCCCGTCTCGTGCACGCGGCCGCCTGCCCCGTGTCCTTTCCCGTTACCCAGGAGTCGCCATGCCCGCCGTCGTGATCGTCGGAGCCCAGTGGGGTGACGAGGGGAAGGGCAAGGCCACCGACCTCCTCGGTGAGCGGGTCGACTACGTCGTCAAGCCCAACGGCGGCAACAACGCCGGCCACACGGTGGTCGTCGACGGGGAGAAGTTCGAGCTCAAGCTCCTTCCGGCCGGCATCCTCTCGTCGCAGGTCACCCCGGTCATCGGCAACGGCGTGGTGGTCCACCTCGGCGCGCTGTTCGAGGAGATCGAGATGCTCGCCTCGCGCGGGGTGGACACCTCCCGGCTGCGCATCAGCGCCAACGCGCACATCGTCGCTCCCTACCACCAGACCCTCGACAAGGTCACCGAGCGCTTCCTCGGCAAGCGGGCGATCGGCACCACCGGGCGCGGCATCGGCCCCGCCTACATGGACAAGATCGGCCGCCTCGGCATCCGCGTGCAGGACCTCTTCGACGAGTCGATCCTGCGGCAGAAGATCGAGGGCGCGCTGCGGCAGAAGAACGAACTGCTGGTCAAGCTCTACAACCGCCGCTCCGTCGAGATCGACGAGATCGTCGAGGAGCTGCTCTCCTACGCCGAGCGCCTGCGCCCGATGGTGGTCGACACCACGCTGCTGCTCAACGACGCCCTGGACCGCGACGAGGTGGTGCTGATGGAGGGCGGCCAGGCCACCTACCTGGACGTCGACCACGGCACCTACCCGTTCGTGACCAGCTCCAACCCCACCGCGGGCGGAGCCTGCACGGGCACCGGCATCGGCCCCACCCGCATCGACCGCGTGATCGGGATCGTCAAGGCGTACACCACGCGAGTGGGCGCCGGCCCGTTCCCCACCGAGCTCGAGGACGAGTGGGGCGAGTACCTGCAGGTCACCGGCGGCGAGGTGGGCGTGAACACCGGCCGC
>CAZHSL010000319.1:0-3701 GCA_964535185.1 uncultured Corynebacterium sp. | reverse complement strand
CGCGGGCTCCGCCGTCGCGGCGGGCTCCGTGTCGACGATCTCGGGCGCCTCGGCCGCGTCCTCGTCGACCTCGGACTCCTGGCCGGTGGTGACCAGCAGGATGCGGTCGCCCTTGTCGGGCTTGGCGAAGACGACGCCCATGGTGGTGCGGCCCTTGGCCGGCACCTCGGTGACCTTGGAGCGCACCACGCGGCCGCGCTCCATGACCACCAGCAGCTCGTCGGACTCCTCGACCACGGCCGCGCCCACCAGGTGGCCGCGGTCGTCCGGCAGCTTCGCGACCCGGATCCCCAGGCCGCCACGGCCCTGCAGGCGGTACTCCTCGACGCTGGTGCGCTTGGCGAAGCCGCCGTCGGTGACGGTGATGACGTAGCTGTCGGGATGCACCACGTCCATGGCGAGCAGCTGGTCGTCGTGGCGGAACTTCATGCCGGTGACGCCGCTGGTGGCCCGGCCGGTGGGGCGCAGGGTGCCGTCGTCGGCCGGCATCCGCACGGACTGCCCGTTGCGGGAGACCAGCAGGATCTGGTCGTCGCCGTCGACGGCGCGGGCGGCGATCACGCGATCCGGGTGGGTGCCGTCGGGGCCGTCGATGTCGCGCAGGTTGATGGCGATGATGCCGCCGGTGCGGCTGGAGTCGAAGGCCGTCATGGCGGTCTTCTTCACCAGCCCGGACTCGGTCGCGAGCACCAGGTACTGCGCGTCCTCGTAGCTGTCGATCGCGAGCACCGAGGCGATGTGCTCGTCGGGCTGGAAGGCCATCAGGTTCGCCACGTGCTGGCCCTTCGCGTCCCGCGGCGCCTCGGGCAGCTCATAACCCTTGGCGCGGTAGACGCGGCCCTGGTTGGTGAAGAACAGCAGCCAGCGGTGGGTGGTGGTGGTGAAGAAGTGCTCGACCACGTCGTCCTCGCGCAGCGAGGCACCGCGCACGCCCTTGCCGCCGCGCTTCTGGGCGCGGTACTGGTCCTCCCGGGTGCGCTTGACGTAGCCGCCCCGGGTGATGGTGACGACCATGTCCTCCTCGGGGATGAGGTCCTCCATCGCCATGTCGCCGGCGAAGGGGAGGATCTCGGTGCGGCGGTCGTCGCCGAAGCGGTCGACGATCTCGGCGAGCTCCTCGGAGACGATGTCGCGCTGCTTCTGCGGATCGGCCAGGATCGCGGTGTACTCCTCGATCAGGGCCTGCAGGCGGTCGTGCTCCTCGATGATCTTCTGGCGCTCCAGGGCGGCCAGGCGGCGCAGCTGCATCGCGAGGATGGCGTTGGCCTGGATCTCGTCGATCTCGAGCAGGTCCATCAGCCCGGTGCGGGCCTCGTCGACGTCCGGGGAGCGGCGGATCAGCGCGATGACCTCGTCGAGCGCGTCGAGCGCCTTGAGGTAGCCGCGGAAGATGTGGATCTGCTCCTCGGCCCGGCGCAGGCGGAAGCGCGTGCGGCGCACGATGACGTCGATCTGGTGCTTGGTCCACTCGCGCACGAAGGAGTCGATCGACAGGGTGCGCGGCACCCCGTTCGCCAGCGCCAGCATGTTCGCGGAGAAGTTCTCCTGCAGCTGGGTGTGCTTGTAGAGGTTGTTGAGCACCACCTTCGCCACGGCGTCGCGCTTGAGGGTGATGACCAGGCGCTGGCCGGTGCGGCCGGAGGTCTCGTCGGTGATGTCGGCGATGCCCTGGATCTTGCCGAGCTTGACCATCTCGGCGATCTTGCGCGCGAGGGTGTCGGGGTTGACCTGGTACGGCAGCTCGGTGACCACGAGCGACATCCGCCCGTTGATCTCCTCGGTGGAGACCACGGCGCGCTGGGTGATCGAGCCGCGGCCGGTGCGGTAGGCGTCCTCGATGCCGGAGGTGCCCACGATGGTGGCGCCGGAGGGGAAGTCCGGGCCCTTGATGAAGCGCATGCACGCCTCGAGCAGCTCGGGCTTGGTGGCCTCGTGGTTCTTCAGCAGCCACTGGACGGCATCGGCGACCTCGCGCAGGTTGTGCGGCGGGATGTTCGTGGCCATGCCGACGGCGATCCCGGCGGAGCCGTTGACCAGCAGGTTCGGGAAGCGGGCGGGCAGCACGGTGGGCTCGTGCACCGTGTTGTCGTAGTTGCCCTGCATGTCCACGGTGTCCTGCTCGATGTCGCGCACCAGCTCCATGGCCAGCGGCGCCATCTTGCACTCGGTGTACCGCGGGGCCGCGGCGCCGTCGTCGCCGGCGGAGCCGAAGTTGCCCTGGCCCAGGATCAGCGGGTAGCGCATCGACCAGGGTTGCACCAGGCGCACCATCGCGTCGTAGATCGCGGAGTCGCCGTGGGGGTGGTAGTTGCCCATCACCTCGCCGACGACCTTCGCGCACTTCGAGAAGGAGCGGTCGGGGCGGTAGCCGCCGTCGAACATCGCGTAGACGATGCGGCGGTGGACGGGCTTGAGGCCGTCGCGCACGTCCGGCAACGCGCGGGAGACGATCACGCTCATCGCGTAGTCGAGGTAGGAGCGCTGCATCTCCTGGTTGAGGTCGACCTGGGTGATGCGATCGATCTCGTGCTCGTCGAGCGGATCGACGAGGGTGACGGTGCGCGAGGCCGCCTCGGACTCGGAGATCTCGTGGGCGCCCTCGGGCGTCTCCTGGCCGCCGACGCCGACGTTCTGCGCCGGGGTCGGGGTCTCGTCCGAGGAGGGGGTGTCGTCGGGGGTGGTGGGGTCCTGCGGGGTGTCGCTCATGGCGGTGAGGGCCTTTCGGGTGGGGCCGAGGGGTCGTGGGGTCCCCGGGGGCGCGCGCGGTCGGCGGCGCCGCCCCGGGGGCCGACGTCAGATGTCGAGGAAGCGGACGTCCTTGGCGTTCTCCTGGATGAAGCGGCGGCGGGACTCGACGTCGTCGCCCATCAGCACGGAGAAGATGGTGTCGGCGTCGGCGGCCTCGTCGACCGTGACCTGCTTCAGGGTGCGGGTGGCCGGGTCCATGGTGGTGGACTGCAGCTCCTTCCAGTCCATCTCGCCCAGACCCTTGTAGCGCTGGATGCCGTTGTCCTTGGGGATGCGGCGGCCGGCGGCGCGGCCCGCCTCGAGGCGCTCGTCGCGCTCCTCGTCGCTGAACACGTACTCGTGCGGGGCGTTGGACCACTTCAGGCGGAACAGCGGCGGCATCGCGATGAACACGTGGCCGAGCTCGATGAGCGGGCGCATGTAGCGGAACAGCAGCGTGAGCAGGAGCGTCACGATGTGCTGGCCGTCCACGTCGGCGTCGGCCATCAGGATGATCTTGTGGTACCGCAGCTTGGTGGCGTCGAAGTCCTCGCCGATCCCGGTGCCGAAGGCGGTGA
The DNA here is from genome assembly GCA_964535185.1 of uncultured Corynebacterium sp. Classification (GTDB taxonomy): domain Bacteria; phylum Actinomycetota; class Actinomycetes; order Actinomycetales; family Dermabacteraceae; genus Brachybacterium. The sequence goes on along the minus strand of CAZHSL010000319.1, from coordinate 396 downwards.
TCAGGGAGCGGACCTCCTGGTTGTCCAGGGCGCGGTCCAGCCGTGCCTTCTCGACGTTGAGGATCTTGCCGCGGATCGGGAGGATCGCCTGCGTGTGCGGGTCGCGGCCGGAGACGGCGGAGCCGCCTGCGGAGTCGCCCTCGACGATGAAGATCTCGGACTCGGCGGGGTTGCGGGAAGAGCAGTCGCGCAGCTTGCCGGGCATCCCGCCGGTCTCCAGCGGGGACTTGCGGCGGGTCGCGTCGCGGGCCTTGCGGGCCGCCTCGCGGGCGGCCGCGGCCGCCTGGCCCTTCAGGACGATGGCCTTGGCCTCGGCCGGGTGGGACTCGAACCAGTCCTGCAGCTGGTCGGTCATCACCTTGACCATGAAGGTGCGGGCGATGGTGTTGCCCAGCT
>CAZHSL010000318.1:0-3703 GCA_964535185.1 uncultured Corynebacterium sp. | reverse complement strand
CGTCCTGCGGGGGATAACCCCCAGACCGACCCGTCGTTCAGGACGGGTCGACGGTCACGAAGTCGATGAGCTCCTCGATCCGTCCGGAGAGGGTGGGCTCGACATCTGCGTAGGAGCGCACGGTCGACAGGATCCGCTTCCAACCCAGACCGATGTCGGCCCGGTCGGCGTGCGGCCAGCCGAGCGCCTGGAGGGAGCCGACCTTGATGTCGGTGCCCTTGGGGACGTGCGGCCACTCCTTCAGCCCCACCCGCGCGGGCTTGACCGCCTGCCACACGTCCACGTACGGGTGGCCGAGCACGGCCACGTTCCCGCGGGCACCCGGGAGCGCCATCACCTCGGCGGCGATGCGGGACTCCTTCGACCCCTTCACCAGGTGGTCCACGAGGATCCCGAGCCGGCGACCGGCCGACGGGCCGAACTCGCGCACGCGCTCGGCGAGGTCGTCCGCCCCCTCGAGCTGCTCGACGACGATCCCTTCGATGCGCAGGTCATGACCCCAGACCTTCTGCACCAGCTCGGCATCATGGGTGCCCTCGACCCAGATCCGGGAGGCGCGGGCGGTGCGGGCCTTCGCCCCCTCGACGTAGACGGACCCCGAGGCCGAGCGCCGGCGCACCGGCCCCTTCGGCGCCGCGGCGACCGCACGATGGAGCACCACCGGCTTCCCGTCGATCATGAACCCGGGGCCGAGCGGGAACGTGCGCCGCACGCCGCGACGGTCCTCGAGCTCGACCACCTGCTCGCCCGCGATCTTCTCGACGCGCGTGACGGCTCCGGTGAATCCCGTCGAGACCTCCTCGACGACCAGGCCGCGCGTCGCGGGCACCTCCCGGGCGACGGGACGGCGACGGTGATGGGCGGGAGGACCGGAGGACAGCACGTCGCGGCCGTACCGGTCGGGGAAGTCAGCAGGCACGCGCGTCACCGTACACCCGTGGCGAACACCTCCCCGCGCAGCACGCCGGGGCGGCGTAGGATTGGCACTTGGCACGGCAGAGTGCCAGTCTGGACCGGCCACGCAACCGCTCCGACCACGAGACGACAGCACGCAGCGCAGGAGGTGAGGGAGACGGAGGACCGCAAGCTCCACATCCTCGGCGCGATCGTCGAGGACTACGTCGCCACCCGTGAGCCCGTCGGCTCCAAGTCGCTGCTGGAGCGGCACGAGCTCGGCGTCTCCGCCGCGACCGTGCGCAACGACATGTCGCTGCTGGAGGAGGAGGGGCTGATCCATCAGCCCCACACCTCCGCGGGGCGGGTCCCCACCGACAAGGGGTACCGCACCTTCGTCGACCACGTCGCGACCATCAAGCCGCTGTCGGCCCCCGAACGACGGGCCATCCGCGCCCTGCTCGAGGACGCCGGCGACGTGGAGGAGCTGCTGGCCCGCACCGTGCGGCTGCTCGCACAGCTCACCCAGCAGGTCGCGATGGTGCAGTACCCGGCGCGCCGACAGGCCCGGATCCGGCACGTCGAACTGGTCAAGGTCGCCGACTCCCTGCTCCTGGTGGTGCTGATCCTCGAATCCGGCCGCGTGGACCAGCGCACCGTCCCGGTCTCCGCGGGCCGGCCCGCGGAGTACTACGTGGCCCTGCGCGACCACCTCAACCGGGTCGTCGCCGGCCGCGAGGTCACCGACGTCGGTGCGCCCCTGACCGAGTACCTCGATTCGCTGCCGCCGCCCGAGCGCCCCGCCGCCGCCGAGGTGGCCGAGATGCTCGTGGCCCTGGCCGCGACCCGTGCCGAGGACCGCATCATGATGGCCGGGACCGCGAACATCGCCCGTTCCGCGCAGGACTTCGCGCGCGACGTGGAGCCGCTGCTGGACGTGCTGGAGGAGCAGCTGGTGCTGCTGCGCCTGTTCACCGAGATGCACGTGTCCCCGGGGGCCGTCGAGGTGCGCATCGGCTCGGAGCTCGAGGACAGCGCGCTGCACTCGACATCCGTGGTGGGCGCCGGGTACGGGGCGGGCTCCCATCTGGCGATCCTGGGCCCGCGCCGGATGGACTACGTCACCGGCATCTCCACGGTCCAGGCCATCGCCCGCTACGTCTCCCACTATCTCGAATAGGAGCGCCGCAGGCCCCCTCGGCCCGCACCGCACCGCTCGACCGCCCGTGTCCCACCGCCGCTCGTCCCGGCCCCGACACCCCGACTCCCCGCGAAGGAACCCATCCCTGTGAACGAGGACTACTACGACCTGCTCGGCGTCTCCCGCGAGGCCTCGACCGACGAGATCAAGAAGGCGTACCGCAAGCTCGCCCGCACCCTCCATCCGGACGTGAACCCGGACCCGGACGCCGCCGAGAAGTTCAAGCGGGTCTCGCAGGCCTACGAGACGCTGTCCAATGCGGACAAGCGCCGCCAGTACGACATGGGCGGCGGCCCCGGCATGGGCGGCTTCCCCGGCGGCGGGGCCGGCTTCGACTTCAACGACATCTTCGACATGTTCGCCGGCGCCTCCGGCATGCGCGGCCGCAGCCAGGGCCCGGTGCCGCGCCAGCGCCGCGGCGGCGACGTGCTGCGCCGCGTGCGGATCGAGCTGCGCGACGTGGTCTTCGGCACCGAGGAGGAGGTCACCTTCCGCACCGCCGTGCTGTGCGAGCGCTGCTCCGGCTCCTGCTGCGAACCCGGCACCAGCCCCACCCGCTGCACCGCCTGCAACGGCTCCGGCCACGTGCAGCGCGTCGCCCAGTCGCTGCTGGGCCAGATGGTCACCATGGCGCCGTGCCCCACCTGCGACGGCCACGGCGACGTGATCGAGAGCCCCTGCACCGCCTGCTCCGGCCACGGCCGCACCGCCACCGAGCGCTCCGTCACCGTGCGCATCCCCTCCGGCGTCGAGAACGGCACCCGCATCCAGCTGCGCGGCGAGGGCGAGACCGGTGAGGCGGGAGGCCCCTCCGGCGACCTCTTCGTCGAGCTCACCGTCGCGGACCACGAGATGTTCGACCGTGACGGCGACGACCTGGTGACCACCATCGCGGTGCCCATGACCACGGCCGCCCTCGGCGCGACCATCCCCCTGGACACCTTCGACGGCGAGCAGGAGCTGGATGTCCGCCCCGGCGCGCAGCCCGGTGAGGAGATCACGCTCAAGGGCCTCGGCGTCACGCCGCTGCGGCGTGAGCGTCGCGGCGACATCCGCGTGGTGCTCGACGTGGACGTGCCCTCCTCGCTCTCCGAGCAGGAGCGCGAGCTGCTGGAGCAGTTCGCCGCCCTGCGCGGTGACGAGACCACCCGTCGCTCCAAGGGGCAGCGCGGTCCGTTCGCGAAGCTCCGCGAGCGCCTGCGCGACTTCTGAGCGGACCGGGGAGCAGCCGATGCCCACCACGCCGCCCGGGTTCCTGATCCTCGACGACTCCCTGGCCTCCGCCGTCGCGGGCGAGGCGCTGGTGCTCGAGGGCGATGAGGGGCGTCACGCCGCGAAGGTCGCCAGGATCGGGGCGGGGGAGCAGGTCCTGCTCACCGATGCCCTGGGCCGCCAGGTGCTCGCCGAGGTGACCGCCGCCCGCAAGGAGGCGCTGGATCTGCGCCTGCTGACGGATCCGTCCCCGGCCGTGCAGCGGCTGCCCCGCCTCACCCTCGTGCAGGCCCTGGCCACCGGCGGACGGGACGAGCAGGCCGTCGAATCCGCCACCGAGCTCGGGGTCGATGCCGTGGTGCCGTGGATCGCGCGGCGCTCGGTGTCCGTCTGGCG
>CAZHSL010000317.1:0-3710 GCA_964535185.1 uncultured Corynebacterium sp. | reverse complement strand
TCGCTGCGCCCCGTCGTCATCGACGTCGAGGCGCCCAACGGCCTCGCCTTCTCCCCGGACGAATCGGTCCTGTACGTCGGGGACTCCTCACGCTCCCCGGCGGATCGCGACCACCCGAATCCCGACCGGCCCCGCGGGCACTCGATCCACGCCTACGACGTGGTCGAGGGGCGGCATGCGAAGAACGGGCGCCCGCTGGTGGAGGTGAGCCCGGGCCTGCCCGATGGCTTCCGCGTGGACGCGGAGGGGAACCTGTGGTCCTCCTCCCTCAGCGGCATCCAGATCTTCACCCCGGACGGGGAGAAGCTCGGCGAGATCCCGGTGCCGGAGAAGGTCGGCAACTGCTGCTTCGGCGGGGCCGACGGGCGCACGCTGTACATCTGCGCGAGCACGAGCATCTACCGGATCCGCACCCGCACCCAGGACGCCGCGGCGGCCCGGCGCGCGGACTGAGCGCTCGCGGGCACCGCGCTCAGCCCGCCCGGACCGCGCAGAGCCTGACGAGCACTCCGGAGCACCGAGGGATGCAGTGGCTGCCCGCGGAGGACGCGCAGCTGAGCGGCGGTGCTCAGGTGATCACCCCGGAGAGTGCGTGGACCGGGGAGTCGAACTGGCGGGGCGCGTACGTGCTGGCGGAGGAGGGCGGCTCCGTGCGCTTCGACCTCGCCGGCGCGGTGCTCGAGGCTGTCGCCGCAGGCGGTGGCACCGCGCATCCGGTGTTCCACCGGCTCGCGGAGGCTGCGGGCACGGCGATCTGGGCGGCCGTCGCCGCCGACGGGACTCGCACGGTCCTCGGCGCCCTCGAGTCCGGCGGGGCGGGCGAGCCGGGAGTCACCGAATGGGACGGGGTGCTGAGGCCCGCACGGCTCGCGGTGCCCCTCCCCGCCGAGGCGGTGGCGCTCGAGGTGGTCTCCCACGGACGCCTCGAGCTCGACGAGGTGATGCTGCTGCCCGCCCTCACCTCGACGGTGTACCCCGTCGAGGGAGGAGGGCGGGTCACCCTCGGGGTCTCCTCCGCCGACGGCGAGCTCCCGATGCGACCGGGGGAGACCGGGCGAGCGTTCCGGCCCGACGGCACGACGGAGGGGCAGGTCAACCGGGGTCGGCGGTCGCTGCGAGAGGGGACGTTCGCGATCGTGCGATGAGGCGGGCGAGCAGGTCGGGCCGCACCGATCGCCTCCGCCGAACGCCCGGGTGCACGCTCGCCACTGCTCACCGGCACGAGAAGCGCTCTGAGCGATCGGCGTGCCGAGAGCGCTGATCCAGGGCATGCTGGGCGCATGCGGTCACTCGGTGCGTTGAAGCGGTACCCGGCGGTTCTCGTCACAGTCGTCGTCCTCGGCGGGGTGCTGCTCCTGCTCGCCGTCGGCGAGGAGCCCGTCGCGGCGGCCATCGCCACGGTCTACGCGGCGGCTTTCGTCGCGTGGACCCTGGTGGGGATGGTCCGGGACGTGCTGCGCGGACACCTCGGCCTCGACATCCTCGCCGTGCTGGCGATGGTCGCCACTCTCGCCGTCGGTGAATACCTGGCCTCGCTGATCATCGTGCTGATGCTCTCCGGCGGCGAAGCACTCGAGGACTACGCGAGTCATCGCGCGAAACGAGACCTCTCCGCGCTGCTGGACCGCTCGCCTCGCATCGCGCACGTGCTGACGCCTGCCCAGGCCTCCGATGCGGACAGCACCGAGGACGTCCCGGTCGACGAGGTGAGGGTCGGTGACGTGCTCCTCGTGCGCCCCTCGGAGATCGTGCCGGTCGACGGCGTGCTGCTCACCGCCACGGGCTCGTTCGACGAGTCCTCTCTGACGGGCGAGAGCATGCCCGTGACCCGGGAGGCCGGCGGCGAGGTGCTCTCCGGTGCGGTGAACGGGGCGCGAGCGGTGCGGATCAGGGCGGTGCGGCGCAGTGCCGACAGTCAGTATCAGCAGATCGTCGCGCTCGTGCGCGACGCCGAGCAGTCCCGGGCGCCCGTCGTGCGTCTGGCCGATCGCTTCGCGATCCCCTTCACCGCGGTCGCTCTCGTCCTGGCGGGTACCGCCTGGGCCCTCTCCGGTGATCCGACCCGATTCGCCGAGGTCCTCGTCCTGGCGACCCCGTGCCCGCTGCTCATCGCGGCTCCCGTCGCCTTCCTCGGCGGGCTCTCCCGCGCCGCCAAGGCCGGGGTGATCGTGAAGGGCGGCGCGGTCATCGAGCAGCTGGCACGCGTGCGCTCGGCGGCGTTCGACAAGACCGGCACCCTCACCCAGGGGTCACCGACCCTCGTCGACGTCCGCCCCGCACCCGGCGTCACGGCCGAGGAGCTCCTCACGCTGGCCGCGTCCGCGGAGCAGTACTCCTCGCACGTCCTCGCCGCGGGAATCCGCAGCGCCGCCGCCGACCGCGGCCTCGTGCTGCGCGCGGCGAGCGAAGCCGGCGAGGTGGCGACCAACGGCGTGACGGCGGTGGTCGACGGCCGCACGGTCGTCGTCGGCAAGCCCGCCTACGTCTCCTCGTTCGCGCCGGAGACCGTGCGTCCAACTCTCAGCACCGGGGAGGCGGCCGCCTACGTCGCGGTCGACGGTCGGTTCGCCGGGGTTCTCATCCTCGCCGATGCCGCACGGCCCGAGGCGCCGGCCGTCGTCTCCTGGCTCCGCCGGAACGGGGTGGAGAACATCATGATGCTCACGGGCGATGTCCGGTCCACGGCCGAGTCCATCGGCGACCAGGTGGGCATCGAGGACATCCACGCCGACCTCCTGCCGCGCCAGAAGGTGCAGCTCGCCGGGGAGTTCGAGCCGCGTCCGATCATGATGGTCGGTGACGGGGTCAACGACGCCCCCGTCCTGGCCGCCGCCGACATCGGCATCGCCATGGGGGCACGAGGCGCGACGGCGGCGGGCGACGCGGCCGCAGTGGTCATCCTCGTCGACTCCCTCGCGAAGGTCGTCGACGCCGTCTCCATCGGACGGCACACCCTGCGCGTCGCGCTCACCGCGATCTGGATCGGCATCGGGCTGAGCATCGGCCTCATGCTGATCGCGATGACCGGGCTCATCCCCGCCGTCGTCGGGGCACTGGTGCAGGAGGTCGTCGATCTGGCGACGATCCTGTACGCCCTGCGCGCGCTGCGCGGCCCGCGAAGCACCCTCGGCTCAGCCACGTAAGGGCTCGCCGGGTCACCAGGCTCGAACGCGTCGCTGACCGCCGCCGGGGACCTCAGTCCCTTCCGGGGGAACGGGCAAAGCGTACGATTCGGGCATGAGCGATCACACCTCGAAAAAGCCCCTCCTCGTCGGCGTCGACGGTTCCGACTCCTCCATCGCCGCACTCCAGCAGGCGGCCGAGCTCGCCGTCGCCCTGGACTGTCCCCTCGAAGCGGTCATGACCTGGGACTTCACCTACGGGTACGACCCGCGCTTCGCCGAGTGGTCCCCCGACGTCGGGGCGTACCCGCAGAGCGAAGCGGAGAAGGCCCTGGCAGCGGCCATCGCCGAAGCGTTCCCGGACGATCCCCCGCTCCCGATCGCCGCGACGGTGAGGCGCGGGCCTGCCGCCGAGGTCCTGATCCACGAGAGCGAGCGCGCCCGCATGCTCGTCCTGGGCAGACGCGGCCACGGCGGATTCGTGGGGCTGCTGCTGGGGTCGGTCAGCACAGCGTGCTCCGCCCACGCCCAGTGCCCCGTGATGATCATCCACGCGCCGTAGTGCAGTGACGTCGAGGAGGCGGTCGG
>CAZHSL010000316.1:0-3718 GCA_964535185.1 uncultured Corynebacterium sp. | reverse complement strand
TGGGCCTGGGCGTCTCCAACGGCGAGCAGGCCGCGCAGGTCGGCGCGTACGCTGACGGGGTGATCGTCGGCTCCGCGTTCGTGCGCGCGCTGATCGAGAACGAGGGCGATCCCGCAGCGGTCCGCACCGCCCTCGCCGCCGTGGCCGACGATCTGCGCGCCGGCGTCGAGCGCGCACGCACCGAGATCTGAGAGGACGGACATGATCCCCAGCCCGTCGATCTCCGCGATCTCCCTCGGACCGCTGACGATCCACTTCTACGCCCTGTGCATCCTCTCGGGGATCGCCGTGGCGATGTGGTGGGCGACCAAGCGGTGGGAGGCGCGCGGCGGGGACGGCGACACCCTGTTCGACATCATCTTCGCCGCGGTGATCGCCGGCATCGTCGGCTCCCGCGTCTGGCACGTGCTCACCTCGCCGGAGCCCTTCTTCGGCCCCGACGGGGACCCCCTCTCGGTGCTGTACATCTGGCAGGGCGGGCTCGCGATCTACGGCGGTGTGGCCGGCGGCGCGCTCGCGGTCTGGCTGATGGCCCGCCACAAGGGCGTCTCCTTCACCGCCCTCGCCGACACCGTCGCCCCCACCCTGCTGATCGCCCAGACCCTCGGGCGCTTCGGCAACTGGTTCAACCAGGAGCTGTACGGGCCCCCGCTGGACTCCTGGTGGGCATGGGACGTCACCTGCGTGACCAACGGGGCGACGATCGGCGGCTGCGAGCCGGGCACCTACCACCCCACCTTCCTCTACGAGCAGCTGTGGATGCTCGCGGGCCTCGCGGTGCTGATGCTGCTCAGCCGTCGCTACCGGTGGGCCGGCGGGAGGGTCTTCTGGGCCTACGTCGCGATCTACTCCACCGGACGCGCCTGGATCGACGCGATCCGCAGCGAGCCGGTGCTGATGATCGGCCCGCTGCGCATCCACACCCTGGTCGCGATCGTGATGGCGCTGGTCGGCGTCGCGATGTTCATCGTGCTCACCCGCCGCAAGCAGCGGCGCGGGGGAGAGGTCGTCGCCGCCGACGGCTCCTTCGAGCTGCCCGCGCAGACCGAGGGCAACGGCCCCGACGAGGACGAGGTCGACAAGTCCGGCACGCCTCCCTCCGCAGGCACCGACCCGACACCCGGACCCTAGGGGCCGCACCCCGAGCGACGCAGTTCGCCCGCACGGAAGCGGCCGGGGACCGGTGCTCGTCGGATCCGACGACCCCGTCACTGGCCGCCCACCGGAAGGGCTCACCGCGTCATGCTCCCCCTCAGCTCCCGCTTCTCCACCGTCCCCGCCCCGCAGGGCCTCTACCACCCCGGATCGGAGGTCGACTCCTGCGGCGTGGCGATGATCGCCACCCCGCACGAGCCGACCCATCGCGTCATCGAGCACGCCCTGACGGCGCTGCGCAACCTCGAGCATCGCGGCGCCGTCGGCGCCGAAGAGGACACCGGTGACGGCACCGGGATCATCCTCCAGCTCCCGGACGCCTTCCTCCGCGCAGTGAGTGGTCTGCCGCTGCCGGCTCTCGGCGCCTACGCCGCGGGCACCGCCTTCGTGCCCCGCGACCGGCCCGGCCGGGACCGGGTGCTGGGATCTCTCGCCGAGATCGCCGCCGACGAGGGCCTGGAGCTGCTGGGCACCCGAGGGGTGCCCACCACCGACGGTCTCGTCGGCCCCTCGGCGGAGGCGGTGCGCCCGGACATGGTCCAGGTGTTCCTCGCCGATGCCGCCGGGCAGCGCACCGGGCTCGCCCTCGAGCGCGCCGCCTTCGCGGTGCGCCGCCGGGTCGAGCACACCACCGAGGGCTACTTCCCCTCGCTGTCCACCCGGGTGATGGTCTACAAGGGGATGCTCACCCCCGAGCAGCTGGACACCTTCTACCCGGATCTGCGCGATCCGCGCTGCACCTCGCAGATCGCGATCGTGCACTCCCGCTTCTCCACCAACACCTTCCCCGCCTGGCCGCTCGCCCAGCCGTTCCGCACCCTCGCCCACAACGGCGAGATCAACACCGTGATCGGCAACCGCAACCGCCTGCGCGCGGCCGAGGGCTCGATGGCCACCGACGCCTTCGGGGAGGACTTCGCCCGGCTGCTGCCGGTGAACACCCCCGGGGCCTCGGACTCCGCGGGGCTGGACGAGACCCTCGAGCTGCTGCACCTCTCCGGCCGCTCCCTCGCGCACTCGCTGATGATGCTCATCCCGGAGCCGTGGGAGAACGACCCCACGATGGATCCGGACCTGCGGGCCTTCTACGAGTTCCATGCGGCGCTGCAGGAGCCGTGGGACGGGCCCGCCGCCGTGGTCTTCACCGACGGCACCCAGGTGGGTGCGCGGCTGGACCGCAACGGTCTGCGCCCGCTGCGCTACTGGGTGATGGAGGACGATCTCGTCGTGCTCGGCTCCGAGACGGGCCTGGTGGACCTGCCCCGCAGCGCCGTGGTGCGCACCGGCCGGGTCGCGCCGGGGGAGATCTTCCTGCTGGATCTCGAGCGCGGTGAGATCGTGCCCAGCGCCGAGCTGACCCGCGCCATCGCCACCGAGCACCCCTACCGCACCTGGGTGCGGGAGCAGAAGGTGGCGCTGACGGAGCTGCCCGCGCGTGAGCACATCACCCACTCCCGCGCCTCCGTGGTGCGCCGCCAGCAGACCTTCGGGTACACGGAGGAGGAGCTGCGGATCCTGCTCGCCCCGATGGCGGCGAAGGGCGCTGAACCGCTCGGGGCGATGGGCACCGACACCCCGATCGCGGCGCTCTCGGACCGCCCCCGGCTCCTGTTCGACTACTTCACGCAGATGTTCGCCCAGGTCACGAATCCTCCGCTGGACTCGCTGCGGGAAGAGGTCGTCACCTCGCTGGGCATCGCGATCGGCCGCGCGCGGAATCTGCTGGACGCCACGCCGCAGCATGCCCGCCAGCTCGCCCTGGACTTCCCGATCCTGGACAACGACGAGCTCGCCAAGATCGTCGCGATCGATGCGCATCCGGCGACCGCGGACTTCCACACCGTGCGCCTGCGCGGCCTGTACCCCGTCGGCGGAGGCACCGCGGCCCTCGAGCAGCGGCTGCGGGAGATCTGCGAGGAGGCCGTGGCGGCGATCGACGAGGGCGCCACCTTCCTGGTCCTCTCCGACCGGGACGCCAACCAGGTGCTCGCTCCGATCCCGTCATTGCTGCTGACCAGCGCGGTGCAGCACCACCTGGTGCGCACCGGACGCCGCACCTCCGCCGCGCTGCTGGTCGAGGCCGGGGACGTGCGTGAGGTGCATCATGCGGCGCTGCTGATCGGCTACGGCGCCAGTGCGATCAACCCCTATCTCGCGATGGAGAGCGTCGAGGAGCTCGTCGAGCGCGGCATGCTCAGCGATCTGACCCCGCAGCAGGCCGTTGCGAACCTCAACCGGGCCCTGGGCAAGGGCGTTCTGAAGATCATGTCCAAGATGGGCATTGCGACTGTCGCCTCCTACCGGGGCGCCCAGATCTTCGAGGCCGTGGGGCTCGCCCCCGAGCTGGTCCAGGAGTGGTTCCCCGGCACCATCAGCCGCATCGGCGGCATCACCCTGGACGTGATCGCGCAGGAGAACGCGGCCCGTCACGCCCTGGCCTATCCCGTGGACGGTCAGCGGCCGGCGCATCGCAGCCTGCCCGTCGGCGGCGAGTACCAGTGGCGGCGGGAGGGGGAGCCGCACCTGTTCACCCCGGAGGCGGTGTTCCGCCTCCAGCACTCCA
>CAZHSL010000315.1:0-3719 GCA_964535185.1 uncultured Corynebacterium sp. | reverse complement strand
ATCTGGAAGCCGCCTATGCCTCCGGCGACCGGCTGTCGCTGCGCTGGTCCTGGCGCTACCACGACCCGGAACGGCAGCTGCCGATGGACCAGCGCCACGGCGCCCACCGCGACATCGCGCACGAGGAGGCGGTGATCGCCGAGGCGATGACCCTGTGGCCGCACTCCCCCACCGACACCCCGGAGCTGCTCAGCGGCACCGACACCGCCCGCTTCACCGAGCACGTGCTCGACGATCTCGCGACGCTGGATCACCTCGAGGTGGAGATCACCGGCACCCGGCACGCCTACCGCGAGCTGGACGGCGACCCCCGGGTGCGCATCACCCAGCAGGCCTCCCCCGGGAAGAACGACTGGTTCGACCTCGGCTTCGAGATCACCATCGAGGGCCGGCAGATCCCGTTCCCGAGCCTGTTCGTGGCTCTCGCGCAGGGGCGCTCGACGCTGCTCATGCCCGACCGCACCTACTTCTCCCTGGACCATCCCGCGTTCGACGGACTGCGCGAGCTGATCCGCGAGGGTGAGGCGCTCGCGGAGTGGGAGCCGGAGCAGCAGCAGATCTCCCGCTTCCAGGTGGACATGTGGGACGACCTGCAGGAGGTCGCCGACGAGACCGTCGCGGCCCGGGAATGGGACCGCACCGCGCTGTCGCTGCGCGACCTGGAGCAGACCCCGCCTCCCGCACTGCCCCGCGCCCTGCAGGCGGAGCTGCGGCCCTACCAGCTCGAGGGCTTCACCTGGCTCGCCTTCCTGTTCCGCCACGGCCTGGGCGGCGTGCTCGCCGACGACATGGGCCTGGGCAAGACCCTCCAGACCCTGGCCCTGATCGGCCATGCCCGCGAACACGCGCCCCAGGGCCCGCCGTTCCTGGTGGTCGCACCGGCGTCGGTGCTGCCGGTGTGGCGGCACGAGGCCGAGCGCTTCACGCCCGGGCTCGATGTGCGCGTGCTGGACCGCACGGCCGGATCGCGCGGCACCGACCTGGCCTCCGCGATCCTCGGCGCCGACGTGGTGGTCACCAGCTACTCGGTGCTGCGGATCGACGAGGAGGACTTCGCGCAGTCCCGCTTCCAGGGCTTCGTGCTGGACGAGGCGCAGTTCGTGAAGAACCGCCGCTCCCGCACGCACCGGGCCGCGAAGGGCGTGCGCGCGGGCTTCCGCCTGGCGATCACCGGCACCCCGATGGAGAACTCGCTGGATGACCTGTGGGCGATCTTCGACCTGGTCGCCCCGGGGCTGCTGGGCACCGCGCTCGGGTTCCGCAAGCGGTACACCCTGCCGGTCGAGACCGGCGATCATCCCGGCCGGATGGAGCTGCTGCGCCGCCGGGTGCGGCCCTTCCTGCTGCGCCGCACCAAGGAGCTGGTCGCCGCGGAGCTGCCGGACAAGAGCGAGCAGGTGCTCACCGTGACCCTCTCGCCCGAGCATCGCGCGGTCTACGACTCGGTGCTGCAGCGGGAGCGGAAGAAGGTGCTGGGACTGATCGACACGGATCTGGACCGCAGCCGCTTCATCGTGTTCCGCTCCCTGACGCTGCTGCGGATGCTGGCGCTGGACCCGTCGCTGGTGGACGCCGAGGAGTACGCCGATGTGCCCAGCTCGAAGCTCGAGGCGCTGTTCGACCGGCTCGAGGAGGTGATCGGCGACGGCCACCGGGTGCTGCTGTTCAGCCAGTTCACCTCCTACCTGGACCGCGTCGCGGCAGAGCTGGACCGGCGCGAGGTGCGGTACTCGCACCTGGACGGCTCCACCCGGGATCGAGACGCCGCGGTGACGGGGTTCCGCGAGGGCGACGCGCCGGTGTTCCTGATCTCGCTGAAGGCGGGCGGCTTCGGCCTCACCCTCACCGAGGCGGACTATGTGTTCCTGCTGGATCCGTGGTGGAACCCGGCCGCCGAGAACCAGGCCGTGGACCGCGCCCACCGCATCGGCCAACAGCGGCAGGTGATGGTGTACCGGATGATCGCCGAGGACACGATCGAGGAGAAGGTGCTCGCCCTCCAGCGCCGCAAGGCCGAGCTGTTCGACGCCCTCACCGACGGCGGCGAGGCGTTCCGCTCCGCGGTCACTGCGGAGGACCTGCGGGAGCTGCTCAGCTGACCCGGCGGCCGGCGCCTCCCGTGCCGCAGCCGGCACTCGCGGCAGCGTCGGACGACGACTCCCACCGCGGTGCCGCGGCGCCGTACCCGCCGACGGGCCGCTCGATCGTGGCACCGTCGACGAGCAGCGGCGGCGGCACCGCCTCGAGCGTGCCGCCTGCCGACCCCACCCGCACGCGCGGCACCGCCAGCTCCGCCGGCTCCTCGAGGGGCGGAGGTGGCAGCGCGCACAGGGCGTCGGCCGCACCGAGCAGGCTGAGGCGGATCGTGCTCGCGCGGGCTCGCGCCAGCGACTCCATCACGTGCGCGGCAAGCAGCTGCCCCGTCGCGTGGTCGAGGGCCTGCACCGGGAGAGCCCCGGGCCGGTCCGGTGTGCCGCATTCCGCAGCGATGCCGGTGGCGGCCTGGACGATCGAGTCGAAGCCCGCGCGCTGCCCCCAGGGGCCGGTCTCTCCCCAGGCGGAGAGGGAGACGATGACGGCCTGCGGGGCGAGCTGCTCCAGCTCCTCGAGACCGATTCCGAGCGCTGACAGGGCTCCGGGTCGGTAGCCGCACACGATCACGTCCGCCGTGGCGGCGAGGCTGCGGAAGGCCTCGGGTTCGCGGCGCAGGTCGAGCTCGGCGCTGCGCTTGCCCATCCCGGTGGAGAGGTGCTGGTCGAGGAGCTCGGGCCGGTGGGGCGGATCGATCCGCAGCACGTCCGCGCCGAGGCAGGCGAGCAGCTGGGTGCCGCTGGGGCCGGCGATCACGCGGGTCAGGTCCAGCACCCGCACTCCGGACAGCAGGGCGCGGCACGGTGCTGCGGGAGCCGCCGCCGACGCACTCACCGGTGCAGCTGCCGGCGCGCTCACCGGCGCAGCCATGGGCGCTGTCACCGGTGCGCTGCCGGGGTTCGGCACGGGCAGCGCAGGCCGCTGCCCGCGATCGGTCCCGCTCACCCATCCGGCGCCCTTCCGCGCCCGTGCCTGGGGGTGCGCGGCCCACTCCTGCCGGGTGCGGACCTCCGTCGCGATGCCGCCGGCGGCGGTGACCGCGTCCGCGACCTCGGCGGCGTCGCGCCGGGCGATCGCGCGCTCGATCCCGGGGCGGTCACCGGCGCCGAGCACGCTGCGGAGCACCTCGGCGTGGTGGGGGTAGTTGCCGTGCAGCCGCACCCATCCGTCGGTCGCCTCCACGAAGCCGGACAGCTCACCCCAGGCCTGCGGCGCGCGGCCGTCGATCCGCAGGTGCTCGATGGCGGCGAAGGAGGCGGCGACCAGCTCCGGCGTGGTCCCGATGCGCAGGTCCAGCCCGCGCGAGGCGGCGAGCTCGGCGGCGGCATCCCGGGCCCGCTGCACGGAGGACCAGGCCAGCTGTTCGACGTCGAACGGGCCGGCCCACCAGCGGCGGGGCGCACTCATGGCTCGAGCCTAGCCCGCCGCACCGGGTACGGCTCCCCGCATACGACGATGCCCCCGACCCGGAGGTCGAGGGCATCGCGCGTACAGCGTGAGTGGTGCGGAGCGATGCTCCGCGCCGGATCAGCGCTTGGAGTACTGGGGCGCCTTGCGGGCCTTCTTCAGACCGGCCTTCTTGCGCTCGATGATGCGGTCATCGCGGCGCAGGAAGCCTGCCTTCTTGA
>CAZHSL010000314.1:0-3720 GCA_964535185.1 uncultured Corynebacterium sp. | reverse complement strand
TCGGCGATGCGCTCCCCGGAGGCGGAGGCGCGGGCGATGCGGCCGGTGTACTTGGCCATGTCGCGCAGCGGCTTCATCGCGATCTTCAGGTAGGTCAGGAACAGCACCATGTCGCCGGGGCTCATCGCCCCGCGCAGCACCTGCAGGCTGCCCACCACGAGCACGGTGCCCTGGGCGACGCCGACCAGCACGTCGGTGGCGCGCTCGAGGCCGGCGGCGAGCTTCTTGGCCCTGACCCCGGCCTTCATGGCCTTCTCGTTGCCGCCGGCGAACTCGTGTGCGACGGTCTTCTCCAGGCCGTAGGACTGGACCACGCGGATCGCGCCGAGCGCCTCGGCGGCCGCCCCGACGAGGGAGCCCTCGCCCTTGCGGGTGCTGCGGGAGGCGCGCACGATCTTCGGGGAGGAGCGGCGCGAGAGCAGCAGGTACGCCAGCCCGCTGGCGATCACGACGGCGGACAGGAGCGGGTCCAGGAGCACCATCACCACCAGCAGCACGGTGAGGGTGAGGACGTTGCCCACCAGCGGCAGACCGGCGGTGACGGCGACGTCCTGCAGCCGGCCCACGTCCCCCACCAGGCGCTGGGAGGTGTCGCCGATCGAGGCGCGGGAGTGGTAGCGCAGCGACAGCGCCTGGAGGTGGTCGAAGACGCGGGTGCGCAGCTCGGTGGCGATGCGCGCACCGACCTTCGCGAAGGAGATGGTGGCCAGGTAGTTGGACGCGGCGCGGCCGCCGATGATCAGCGCGAGGCAGATCGCGGCGGCGATCACCGTCTGCTCGATGTTCAGCCCGAACGGTGCGGCGTCGGAGGGCAGGTCGGCGCCGAGCGCCGCGGTGACCGCGTCGACGGCGAACTTCAGCGGCCACGGCTCGAGCACCCGGAAGGCGACATCGGCCAGTAGCCCGATCATCCCGACCAGGCACAGCAGCAGATGGCGCGGCAGGTGCGGGCGGATCACCCGGAGGGTGCGGCGCAGGGCCGACGGGTCCAGGCGCTCCTTCTTCGGCACCGCGGAGGTGCCCCACAGGCGGCGCAGCCAGGAGCGGGCGCCGGAGCGCGACGGGTCCTCGCCGCGGGCGGCCAAGCGCGGGGCGGGCTCGTGCGAGGCCTCCGCGGGCGGGGCGGGCCGGCGGTGCTCGGTCCGGCCGGTGCGGGAGTTGCCGAGGGCGGTCATGCCGGCACCTCGCTGGGGAGGACGGTCTCGAGGCGGGCCAGCATCCCGCGGCAGCGGATCCGCCAGTCGTGCTCCCGCACGGCGCTGTCGCGGGCGGCCGCGGCCAGGCGGGCCCGGTGGGCGGGGTCGGCGGCCAGCTCGTCGAGCGCATCGGCGAGCGCGGCCACGTCCCCGGGCTCGACCAGCACGCCCAGCTCGCCGTGGCCGAGCAGCGCCGGGATGGTGCCGATCGCGGAGGCGACCACCGGCAGGCCGGCGGCGAGGTACTCGTAGACCTTCAGCGGGGAGAAGTAGTGCTCGCCGGCGGGGTACGGGGCCGTCGCGATGTCGAGGCCGTGCAGGAACTCGGGGACGCGCTCGGGCGCGACGGCCCCGTGGAAGCGGACCCGCTGCGTGATCCCGAGCTCGGCGGCGAGGAGCTCGAGCTCCTCCTGCTGCGGTCCGGTGCCGCAGATGTCCAGCTCGAGCCGCTGATCGGTGCGTGCCAGGGCGCGCAGCAGCAGGTCGGTGCCGTGCCAGGGCTTGAGGGTGCCCACGAAGCCGATCCGCACCGAGGCGTGCGGCGCCGCGGGGGCGGCCGGGCGCGGGGCCGGGGTGATCCGGGTGGTGTTCACGCCATTGGGCGTCACGACCACGCGGGCCGGGTCGGCGCCCTCCTGCCGGGTCCACTGCGCCACCGACTCGCTCACGCAGGTCACGAGGGTCGCGCCGTGCAGCTGACGGCGGGTCGCCGCGAGCGCCCCGGTCTCGTCGGCGAGGCTGCGGTGGGCTCGCTGCTCGGCGATCAGCGGCGCGTTGACCTCGAGGATCGAGGGGATCGGCCGTGCGTCGGGGTCCGTCGGGGCGGAGAGGCGCGCGGCCGTGTCGGAGAACAGGGAGTACCGCTCGTAGACGAGGTCGAAGTCCTCGGCAGCGATCTCCTCGGCGATCGCGGCGGCGGCCGCGGCGACGGCCTGCTCGCGCTCGGCACCGGTGCCCCGGGGGAGGCGGTGGCGGCGCACGTCGAGATCGGCGAGGTCGGCGGGGACATCGTCGTTCGTGCGGGTGCAGAAGACGGTCACCTCGTGGCCGTCGGCGCGCAGGGCCCGGACCACCTCCTGGACGTGCACGGAGGCACCCTTGGTGCCGAACACCCCGATGCCGGGGTCGAGCAGGGCGTAGGCGATCCTCATGACAGGCTCCTTCCGGAGGTGGCGGCCCGGGTCGGGGCGGCGGGCCGGGTCGCGCGGGTGATGGACGTCGCTGCGGGAGCGGCAGGCGGAGCCGCGGGCGGGACGGCGGGGCCGGCGGGCGCCGCCGCGGAGGGGGCGAGCGGCTGCGCCGGCAGCTCGATCGGCTGGGTGAGGATGTTGCGCTGGCCCGAGCGCTCGGCGAGGGCCCGCAGCCGGCGGGCCTGGGAGGCGGAGTCGTACTCGGTCGCGACCAGCTCCCGGGCGGCGTCGGTGAGCGCGAGACGGTCCGTGGCCGGATCCAGCGCCTCACGCACGGCATCGACCAGTGCAGCCGTGTCCCCGGTGGGGACCAGCCAGCCGGTGCTCCCGCCGCGGACCACCTCGCCGACGGCGGTGACGGAGGCGGCCACGCACGGGATGCCGGTGGCCATCGCCTCGAGCAGCACGGTGGGCAGTCCGTCGGCGTTCCCGTCGGCGCCGATCACGAACGGGGCCACGAAGAGGTCGGCCTCCTCCAGCAGCTGCCGCACCTCCTCCTGGGTGCGCGGGCCCAGCAGCCGCACGTGCTGCCGGAGGCCGAGCTCGTCGATGCGGGCGGCCAGCTGCTCGCGCAGCGGTCCGTCGCCGACGATCTCGGCGCGCACCGCTCGGCCCTCCGTACGCAGCGCGTGGACGACGTCGATCAGCTGGTCGAAGCCCTTCTTCTCGACCAGCCGGCCCACCCCGAGCAGCACCGGCACCTCGGCGAGCTCCGCGCGGCGGCGGTACGGGAAGCGCTCGAGCTCGAGGCCGTTGCGCACCAGCTCCAGGCCGGCGGTGGTCTCCTCGCCGAAGCGGGCCCGGAGGTGGCGGCGGTTGTACTCGCTGATGGTGACGGCGTGGTCCGCGTCGCGCAGCTTGCGGGCGAGGTCCGCATCCTCCACGTCGCGGTGGAAGATGTCCTTGGCGTGGGCGGTGAAGGAGTAGGGCAGGTCGGTGAGCAGGCCGGCCAGGCGGGCGACGGTGGTCGCCATCGACGCGAAGTGGGCGTGGAGGTGGGTGACCCCGTGCTCGCGGGCGAGCATCGCCACGGACAGCGCCTGCTCGGCGTCGTCCACACCGGCGGCGACCAGCTCGTCCAGGTGCGCGCCCAGGGAGCGGGCGAGCTCCGGATCGGCCATCGCCGCCCCCCAGGTCTCCCACAGGCGGCGCGGGCTCGAGGAGCGGCCCACCTGGATCACGGGGGCCTGCACGCGGGCGAGCTCGGGATGGAAGCGGGCGTCGGCCGGCGGGCGCAGGGAGAAGATGACGATCTCCTCGCCGGCGGCCTCGCGGGCGAGGATCTCCGAGACGATGAACGTCTCCGAGAAGCGGGGGTACATCTTCAGCACGTA
>CAZHSL010000313.1:0-3727 GCA_964535185.1 uncultured Corynebacterium sp. | reverse complement strand
TCCGTGGAATCTCTCCTCCCGCTCCTGCTCATCTTCGCCGTGATGATGCTGCCCCTGCTGTGGATGTCCAGCCGCCAGCGCAAGGCGCAGCAGAAGCATCTCGAGCTCGTGCGCCAGCTCGGCGTCGGCGACGAGGTGCGCACCCACTCGGGCTTCTTCGGCCTGATCGTGGAGGCGTACGACGACGTCGTCGTCCTCGAGAGCGAGGACGGCTCGCAGAGCAAGTGGGCACGTCAGGCCATCGCCTCCGCCGTGAACGAGGAGGAGGACCACGCCCCGTCCGAGGAGGAGCACTCCTCGGAGGACGGCGTCCCCGGCGTGACCGTCGCCGATGAGACCTCCGGCGACGAGGACGCCCGGCGCGACCGGGACTGACCTCCCGGACCGCCGCCCCGCCGCGACCGTCCCCGGTCGCGCCCCAGAGCACCGACCATCCGCCGTCCAGAGGAACTTCGCATCATGCCCGCACGTCGCATCGCCCTGGCGGCCCTTGCGGTGCTGATCCTGCTGCTGGGCGGCGGGATCGGTGCCGGAGTCTGGAAGGGCGGATGGCAGCCGGCCCCCAAGCTCGCCCTCGACCTCGAGGGCGGCACCCAGATCATCCTGCAGGCGCAGTCCCGCGACGGCTCCCCGATCGACGCGGACGCGATGGAGCAGGCGCGCCAGATCATGAGCCAGCGCGTCAACGCCATGGGGGTGGCGGAGACCGAGCTCACCGTCCAGGGCGGGACGAACATCGTCATCGACGTCCCCGGCCAGATCGACCAGGAGACCTCGCAGGCCATCCGGCAGACGGCCGCCATGTCGTTCCGACCGGTGCTCGGCGTCGTCGCCCCGGAGGCGACGGACGAGGCGATGCCCTCGGACGGCGGCGGATCGGACGGCGGCGGCGAGGCCTCCGGCGGTGAGGAGACGTCCGAGACCCCGGCCGACCCCTCCCAGCAGCTGTTCGACGGCCCGCTCGGCACGGACCCGGCCATGGCGCCGCCGTCCACCCCGGCCGAGGGCGAGCTGGCCCACCCGGCGTGGTCGGCGGACTGGATCACCCCCGAGGTGCAGACCGAGCTGATGAAGGCCGACTGCGTCGACCCCAGCACGCAGCAGCAGAAGGTCAGCGAGGCCGCCGCCGACGAACCGGTGGTCGCCTGCGACCCGGACGGCACGGCGAAGTACCTGCTGGGCCCCGAGGTCGTCGCCGGCTCCGCGATCGAGAGCTCGAGCGTGGCCTCCGATGTCACCCCCACCGGGCAGGCCACCGGCTACTACGTCGTGAACATGAGCTTCTCCGACGAGGGCTCCCAGGGCTTCGCCGACCTGACCACGGCCCTGTACGACGGCGAGGGCGCCACCGACGCCTTCGGCATCGTGCTGGACGGCCTGGTGATCTCGGCCCCGCAGGTGCAGGAGCCCTCCACCGGCGGCGAGGCCTCGATCTCCGGCAACTTCTCGCAGGACGAGGCCAGCCAGCTCTCCGACCAGCTGCGCTTCGGCGCGCTGCCGCTCGAGTTCGAGGTGGCCTCCGAGCAGCAGATCTCCGCGACCCTCGGCGCCGATCAGCTCGAGATGGGCCTGATCGCCGGGCTCATCGGCCTCGCCCTGGTCGTGCTCTACGCCTTCGCCCAGTACCGCCTGCTCGCGATCGTGACCACCTCGAGCCTGCTGATCATGGGCCTGCTCACCTACGGGACGCTTACCACGCTCTCGAACATCCCGGACATCGGCTACCGACTCTCCCTGGCCGGCGTGGTGGGACTGATCGTGGCCATCGCCTTCACCGCAGACTCCTTCATCGTCTACTTCGAGAGGGTGAGGGACGAGATCCGGGAGGGACGCGGGATCGTCGCGGCCGTCGACCACGGCTGGGACCGTGCCAAGCGCACCATCCTCGCCTCCGACGCCGTCAACCTCCTCGCCGCAGTGGTGCTGTACGCGCTGTCCACCGGCGGGGTGCGAGGCTTCGCCTTCGTGCTCGGCCTGACCACCGTGCTCGACCTGGTAATCGTCTTCCTCTTCACCCACCCGCTGCTGCAGACGCTGGTACGCACCCGCTTCTTCGGCAAGGGCCACCCGCTCAGCGGCCTGGACCCGGCCCTGCTGGGCCGTCAGGTGCCCGCCTACGCCGGCCGCGGACGGGTGCGTCCGGTCGCCGAGCGCGGAGCACGTGGAGGAGGGGACGAGGACGACGAGGTCCGTGAGCCCATCGCAGTGCGACGCGCACGACGGGAACGGGAGGCCGCCGAGCGCGCGGCCTCCGTGGAGGAGACCCCGCCGGAGGACTCGGTCGAGCACAGCGACTCGCCCGAGGACGCCTCCGAGGACGACGCCTCCGACGGCGACGTCTCCGACGACACCGAGGAGCAGAGCCGATGACCGCGACCTTCTCCCGCCTCGGCAACGACCTGCACGGCGGTCGCCGCACCGTCCCCATCGTCACCCGGCGCCGCACCTGGTACCTGTTCAGCCTCGCGCTGATCGTGCTGCTCGCCGTGTTCTCCGTGGTGCGCGGACCGAACTTCGGCATCGAGTTCACCGGGGGATCCGAGTTCCAGGTCGCCGGTGTCGCGGACACCGAGCAGTCCTCCGCCCGCGACGTGGTGCGCGACCACCTGCCCGACCACGAACCGAAGATCACGGTGCTGGGTCAGGACACCCTGCGGGTCCAGACCGAGCAGCTGGACTCGGGGGAGACGGCCGCTGTGGCCGAGGACCTCGCCGGGGCCTACGGGGTCTCCTCCGACGCCGTCTCGACCTCCTATATCGGGCCGGTCTGGAGCGGTGACGTCACCCAGAAGATGCTGCGCGGCGTGATCGTGTTCCTGGCACTGGTCGCCGGGATGATGGCGCTGTACTTCCGCAACCTCAAGTCGTCCCTCGCGGCGATGGGCGCCCTCGTCCACGACATGCTCATCACCGTGGGCGTGTACCTGGTGGTCGGCTTCGAGATCACTCCGGGCACCGTGATCGGCTTCCTCACCGTGATGGGGTACTCGCTCTACGACACCATCGTGGTCTTCGACAAGATCCGCGAGAACACCGCCGGTCTGGTCCGCCAGACCCGCACCACCTACGCCGATCAGGTCCAGAGGGCCGCGAACCAGACACTGGTCCGCTCGATGAACACCTCGGTGGTGGCGCTGCTCCCGGTGGGGTCGATCCTGTTCATCGGCTCCTTCCTGCTCGGCGCCGGCACCCTCAAGGACATCTCGCTGGCCCTGTTCATCGGCATCGTCGCCGGGACCTACTCCTCGGTCTTCCTGGCCCCGGGCCTCCTCGTCGACCTGCGCCGCAGGGAGCCCGGTATCTCGGCGCACACCGCGAAGGTGCTGCGGGAGCGCCGCGGGGAGGAGACCGCTCGGGACGCGGCCGACGACGCCCGTCAGGAGACGGCCCCCGCGGGCGGGAGGGACACCGCCGGCGACCTCTCGGACGACGAGAGTCACGGCTCGGCCGACGAGGGGGCCGAGGACGGCACCGCGACAGGCTCCGCACCGGCCTCCCCGCGTCGGCAGCCGCGCCGCACCACCCGGCGCCGTCGCACCACCGAACGAGGACACCGATGACCGACGCCGCCGAGATCGACGCGCTGCTGCACTCGCACATCTCCGAGCACCCCGACTTCCCGATCCCGGGAGTGCTCTTCCGCGACATCACCCCGCTGCTGCGGGACGCGGCGGCGCTGCGCACCGTGATCCGGCACTGGAGCACCCTGCTCCCCGAGGACATCGAC
>CAZHSL010000312.1:0-3731 GCA_964535185.1 uncultured Corynebacterium sp. | reverse complement strand
TCACTTCTCCGCCGAGCGCTCGCTGATCGTCAGGTCCAGCGGGAAGTCGATCGGGCTGCCGGGGAACAGCAGTCGTCCCGCCGCGTCGGCGGAGTCCCGGATCGCGGCGGCCGCGGCCTCCGCCTGCTCGGCCGGGGCATGCACGATCACCTCGTCGTGGAGGAAGAACGCCAGATGGGCACGCCGCGAGAACACCGGCCCCGACGGCGTCGCCGCCGCGGACTCCGCCACCGGTGCGCACCGCGCCAGCCGCAGCCGCAGCGCCGCCATCCAGGACAGCGCCCATTCCGCCGCCGTCCCCTGCACCACGAAGTTCCGGGTGAACCGGCCGCGGTCCCGGGCGGAGCGCCGCGCGGCCTCCTGCTGACCCGCCGGCGCGTCGGGCTGGTGCGCGCTGCGCTGGGCATCGGTCCACGAGTCCTCGACGGCGGGGGAGGAGCGGCCCAGCCAGGTGGTCACGGTGCCGCCCCGCTCCCCGGTCGCGGCCGCCCCGTCCACCAGCGCCATCGCATCCGGGAAGTTCCGACGCAGCCGGGGCACCACCCGTCCGCTGTCCCCGGTGGTGCCGCCGTACAGCGCTCCCAGCACCCCGATCTTCGCCTCCTGACGGGTCCCGACGATGCCGGCCTCGACGATCCCGGAGTAGAGATCCTTCCCGGCACCGGCGGCGATCATCGCCCGGTCCCCGGACATCGCCGCGAGCACGCGCGGCTCGAGCTGGGAGACGTCCGCGCTGACCAGGCGCCAGCCCGGATCGGCGCGCAGGGCGGGTCGCAGCTGCCGCGGGATCTGCAGCGCCCCGCCGCCGCTGCTGGCCCAACGGCCCGTGACCACCCCGCCCGGGACGTAGACCGGGCGGTAGCGGCCCTCGAGCACCCATTCGTCCAGCCAGGCCCAGCCGTTGGCGGTGAGCAGGCGGGACATCTTCTTGTACCGCAGCAGGGGCTCGATCGCCGGGTGGTCGATCCCCTGCAGCTCCCACTGCGAGGTCGAGGGGACGTCGATCCCGGCACGGTGCAGGGCGCGCAGCAGCCTCGGATGGGACTCCAGCGGGACCAGCGGGTCGCCGAGGCCGCGGCGCACCTCGGAGGCGGCCTCCGCCATGCGCGCGGGCGGGGCGCCGGGGGAGGGGCGCGGCCCGAGCGCGGCGGTGAGGATCTGGTCGTGCTCGGCCACGTCCCAGGGGATCCCGGCCGCGTGCAGCTCCGCGGCGATCAGCGCGCCGGCGGATTCGGCGGCCACCAGCAGACGCAGCCGCGCCGGATCCCGGGCGGCGTCGATCGCGGTGCGCTGCCGGCCGAATTCGGCGAGCGTCTCCTCGAGATCCGCGGGGACGGCGCCGGGGTGCGGAGCGGTCGCCTCGAGCTCGAAGAGCGTCGCCCCGTCGTCCCGCGGGGGCTCGTGCGGGTCCAGCGGGGTGTCCCAGTCCGTCGCGGCCCGCAGCGCTCCCGCCTCCGCCACCAGCTCCGAGTGGCGCAGGATCCGGTGCACCAGGCGCAGGTCGTGGCAGCGCGAGAGCGTCACACCGGCCGCGAGCAGGCGCGGGTACCAGGCCGCCGCATCGCTGAGCACCCAGCGGGGGGAGTGCTCCGACTCCCAGCGGGCGACGAGGGGGACGAGCCCGTCGGCATCCGCCTCCTCCTCGCCGAGGGACGTGCCGTCGGCGTCGAGCGCGACCAGGCGGCTGCGCCCGCCGTCACCGCGGCCGAGGACGCAGAACGCCGGTGACCGCTCGGCGCTCACCAGCCCCGCTCGCGCCACGCCGGCAGCGAGGGCCGCTCCGCGCCGAGCGTCGTGTCGTCGCCGTGCCCGGGATACACCCAGGTCTCGTCGCCGAGGCGGTCGAACACCCGCTGCTCGACGTCGTCCATGAGCTGGGCGAAGCGCTCCGGGTCCTGCTGGGTGTTGCCCACCCCGCCCGGGAACAGGGAGTCGCCCGTGAACAGGTGGTCGCCCTCGTCCTCGGTGCGCAGCAGCACCGCGATCGAGCCGGGCGTGTGGCCGCGCAGATGGATGATCTCCACCTGCTGCTCGCCGAACTCGAGCACGTCGCCGTGCGCGAGGGGCAGGTCGATCCGCTCCGTGATCTCCTTGGCGTCCGCCTCCCCGGCCGCGGTGCGGGCACCGGTGGCGGCCATCATCTCCGCCAGCGCCCCCACGTGGTCGTGATGGCAGTGGGTGGTGACGATCAGGTCCAGATGGCTGTGCCGGCCCCCGGCCGCGACCATGCGCCGCAGCGCGTCGGTGTCCGCAGCGGCATCGATGAGCAGCTGCGCGCCCGAGGCCCGACAGGTCAGCAGGTAGGCGTTGTTGTCCATGGGGCCCACGGAGAGCTTGCGGATCTGCAGGTGCCGGAGGTCCCGCACCATGGGCTCGTCCCCGGGCTCGACGTGGCCGGTGTACTCGTGATCGCTCATGGGCCCAGTATGTCGCCCACCTCTCTCCCGAACAACTGTTCGAACGTGGGGTGTCGCCTCTAGGATGGTCCGGTGACTGATTCCCTCGTCGTCCGCGGTGCGCGCGAGCACAACCTCAAGAACATCGACATCGACATCCCCCGCGACAAGCTGGTGGTGTTCTCCGGGCTGTCCGGCTCCGGCAAGAGCTCCCTGGCGTTCGACACCATCTTCGCCGAGGGGCAGCGGCGCTACGTCGAGTCGCTGTCCGCCTATGCCCGGCAGTTCCTGGGCCAGATGGACAAGCCCTCCGTGGACCTCATCGAGGGGCTCTCCCCGGCGGTGTCGATCGACCAGAAGTCGACCAACCGCAACCCGCGCTCGACCGTCGGCACCATCACGGAGATCTACGACTACCTCCGCCTGCTGTTCTCGCGCACGGGGGAGCAGCACTGCCCCGTCTGCGGCGAGAAGGTCAGCTCCTCGTCGGCGGAGCAGATCGTCGACACCCTGCTGGGCCAGGAGCCCGGCACCCGCTTCCAGCTGCTCGCCCCCGTGGTCCAGGGCCGCAAGGGCGAGCACGCCGACCTGCTCAGCGCCCTGCGCTCGCAGGGCTACGCGCGCGCCCGCGTCGACGGCGAGAACCGGCGCCTGGACGAGGAGATCACCCTCGACAAGAAGTTCAAGCACACCATCGAGGTGGTCGTGGACCGCCTCGCGGCGAAGCCGGACTCGCGCCGCCGCCTCACCGACTCCGTCGAGACCGCGCTGCGCCTCGCCGAGGGCATCGTGGTGGTCGACTTCGTGGACCTGCCGGAGGACGATCCCGATCGCACCCGCCGCTTCTCCGAGAAGCGCGCCTGCCCCAACGACCACCCGCTGGCGATCGACGACATCGAGCCGCGCACCTTCTCGTTCAACGCCCCCTACGGCGCGTGCCCGGAGTGCACCGGCCTCGGCCAGCGCCTCGAAGTCGATCCCGAGCTCGTGGTCCCCGACGAGGACCTGAGCCTCGCCGAGGGCGCGATCGCCCCGTGGGCGATGGGGCACTCCGACCGCCACCTCGAGGTGATGGCGGGCCTGGCCGAGGAGCTGAGCTTCTCCATGGACACGCCGTGGCGCGCCCTGCCGCAGCGGGCCACGGAGGCGCTGCTGCACGGCAAGGACTTCAAGGTCCACGTGAAGTACCGCAACCGCTTCGGCCGCGAGCGCACCTACTCCACCGGCTTCGAGGGCGTCATGCACTTCCTCGAGCGCCGCCACAGCGACACCGAGTCGGACTGGGCCAAGGAGCGCTACGAGCAGTTCATGCGCGAGGTGCCCTGCCCCGCCTGC
>CAZHSL010000311.1:0-3737 GCA_964535185.1 uncultured Corynebacterium sp. | reverse complement strand
CCCTGCGGGGCCTGCCCTGCGGGGCCCGGCCCGGCGAGCCGCCCCCGCGGGGTCCGTCCCCGCGGGCGCACCCGGGCCGCTGTGGGGCTCAGGCGCCGCGCACCCCGCGCACGAGCGTGGTGCCGAGTCCTGCGGCGACGGCGGTCCAGGCCGTCGCGGCGATCACCAGGCCGGCCACCCCGATCCCCTCGACCAGCGGCAGGTGCTCCACCCTGCCCAGCCGCAGCGAGGCGACCGCGAACATCCCCAGCGGGAACACCATCGACCACAGGGACGGGACGTAGCGCAGCGGCACGCGGTGGATCAGGTGCCGCCACAGGCCCGCCCCGAACAGCAGGGGGTACTGCCACAGGGCGAAGCACCAGAAGATCACGACGGTCCCGCTGATCAGCCCGCGGGCGGCGCCGACCATCGGCACCGGCTCCATGGCGTAGATCCCCGCCCCGGCGACCACCGCGATCGCCAGTGCCCCCATGGCCACCCAGTAGGTGGGCTCGAACTGGCGCGGCGTGATGCCGAAATGGACGATCCGCAGGATCACCAGCACCGCGATCCCCACGTACAGGATCGTGCCCACCGACCAGGACAGCACGGTCAGCAGCCCCAGCAGGGCGGCGAAGGAGGGCGAGGACGGCTCCAGGCCGGACAGGCCCACGGCGAACGACTGCGAGGCGACGGACCACACGAACCAGCTGCCGTTGGTGCGGGCGAGGATCGGCTCGCCGTCGCGGGCCATCAGCACCTGCCAGGGCAGCACGTACCCCAGCACGATCCAGATCGCCGCACCGATGCCCAGCAGCACCGCGGAGACCGTGCCGTACCCCTCCTGCTGCAGGCCGACGGCCAGCACGCTGCAGGCGGCGACGATCGTGAAGTACCCGAAGGCGGTCTCGGGGTTGCGTGCATCGCTGCGCATCCGCTCGCGGTGACGGGCCCATCGCGCAAGGTAGAGGACGGTCAGCACCGCGGCGGCCAGCACGGCGAGCGCCAGCAGCAGCAGCGCCGCCACCTCGGCCCCCGCCATCCGCAGCCCGATGGAGACGATCCCGGTGCCCATCACGAGCGCGAAGTAGCCCGGTGCGAGCCCCGCGAGCGCGTGATCGGCGCGCGCGGAGAGCGTCGGGGCGGTCGAGGTGGAGGAGGGCACGGCTCCATTGTGCGATGAATGCGGTGACCTGGGGCACCGAGACAAGCATCCCATCCCCATCACCTTGCACCCAGTGCAACTTTCCACCTAGCCTCGATCGCGGCGGCACGGGCCGCGGACGAAGCGGGGGCGGGCCCGACGAGGAACGAGATGGGAGATCATCCGCGCATGGGCCACACCGACGGCAGGTCAACGGAGGCGAGCGACTCCGCACAGCCGGCGGTCAACCCGATCGTGGTGATGTCGGTGCTGCTGGCCGGCGCCTTCGTGATCATCCTGAACCAGACCCTGCTGAACACCGCGCTGCCCGCGTTCATGGCGGACTTCGGCATCACCGCGAACACCGCCCAATGGGTGACGACGCTGTTCATGCTGGTCAACGGCATCATGATCCCCGCCACCGCCTTCCTGATCCAGAAGTTCACCACTCGCACGATGTTCTTCGCGGCGATGGGCATCTTCGCGCTGGGGACGGTCATCTGCGCGATCGCGCCGGTCTATGCGGTGCTGCTGCTGGGCCGGATCGTGCAGGCCGCCAGCGGCGGGATGATCATGCCGCTGATGCAGACGATCCTGTTCGCGATCTTCCCGATCCACAAGCGCGGCACCGCCATGGGCACCTTCGGGCTCGTGATCAGCTTCGCCCCCGCGCTGGGCCCCACGCTGTCCGGCTTCATCGTCGACCATTGGACGTGGCGGGTGCTGTTCGTGATGATGCTCCCGATCGCGCTGGGCGCCCTGGTCTTCGCCCACTTCACGCTCAAGAACGTCACCGAGCGGACGGATCCGCACCTGGACGTGGCCTCGCTGATCCTGTCCACCTTCGCCTTCGGCGGGCTGCTGTTCGGCTTCAGCAACGCCGGCAACGTCGGCTGGGGCAGCGCGCAGGTGCTCGTGCCGCTGGTCGTGGGCGTGCTGGCCCTGGTCTGGTTCGTGCGCCGGCAGCTGCGCCTCGAGGAGCCGCTGCTGGAGCTGCGGGTGCTGAGCAACCGCATGTTCACCCTCGGCACCGTGCTGGGCATGCTGGTGTTCATGGCGATGATCGGCGGGATGCTGATGATCCCGCTGTACATGCAGAACATGAGCGACTTCACCGCGATGGAGTCCGGGCTGGTGCTGCTGCCCGGCGCACTGGTCATGGGCTTCATGTCCCCGGCGACGGGGCGCATCTTCGACCGCTTCGGCGCCTCCGCGCTCGCGATCACCGGCTTCGCGCTGCTGACGATCACCAGCGTCCTGCTGGCCCGGCTCACCGTCGACACCGGCTTCTGGTACATCGCGATCGTCAACGCGGTGCGGATGTTCGGCACCGCGATGGTGATCATGCCGGTGACCACCGCGGCGCTGAACCAGCTGAGCCCGCGGATGATCCCGCATGGCGCCGCCGTGAACAACACGATGCGGCAGGTCGCCGCTTCGGTGGGCACCGGGGTGCTGGTGACGGTGATGACGGCCGCCGCCCGGGATCCCGAGGAGTACGGCGTGGCCGGAGCGATCCACGGCGTGAACGTGGCCTTCCTGGTGGCCGCCGGGATCGCGGCGCTCGGTCTGCTCGGCTCCTGCTTCCTGCGCGGATCGAAGCCGCAGCAGCCGGAACCGGCGGAGCCCGGCGAGGAATAGCCGCTCGTCGGCGAGACGCCCCGCCCGCGACGCCACCTTCGTGTGACGCGGTGTGACGGTGATCGACACCGGGCCTGCCCCGAGGGCCGCGCACCTCCTAGAGTGACGATCATGCAGACCGACACCGCGCTCCGCGAGGCGTTCTCCCATGTCCCCCAGGGCCTGGCTCTGGTGGCGGCGGAGATCGACGGCGTCCGCCACGGCCTGGTGGCCTCGACGTTCACCGTCGGGGTCTCCCTGGATCCGCCGCTGGTCTCCTTCGCGGTGCAGCACAGCTCCCGCAGCTGGCCGATCCTGCGCGAGCAGGGCCATCTCGGGGTGACGGTGCTGGGACGCGCCCAGGCGCCGTTCGCCCGCCAGCTCGCCTCGACCGATCGTGGCCGGCGCTTCGACGGGATCGACGTGAGCGTCGATCCGCGCGGCGCCCTCACCCTGCTGAACGCCCCGGCCTGGATGACGGTGCGGGTGCATGATGAGCTCCCCGCCGGTGACCACGACATCGTGCTGCTGCGGGTGGAGGAGATCGACAGCCTGCCCGGGGCCGAGGCGATCGTGTTCCACCACAGCCGGTTCAAGGAGCTCGCTCCGGCGGACGTGACCGTCTGACCGGCCGGCGCCGGCCCGTCCGCGGCGCGCGGCCGCAGCGCGATGGCGGCGCCCCGCTGGACACGGTCTGCGGCGCACGTCACACTGAGAGCGCCTGCGCAGGGGCCGTCGATGTGCCCCGTCTGCCCTTAGCTGATGACATCTGGGTCACCTCCCTCGGGCCTGCATTGGGTCCTGCGGCCAGCACGACCTAAGGTCGACAGGCCGGTGACCTGGGAGAGCGCTCCCGCTCGCCGGCGTCGATCCACTGCCGGGCCCGCCCGTCCGCACGAGCCGGCCCGCACCGCTCGCACTGATGGAAGGACCGTAATGGCAGAGGCCACCTCCTCTCCCCGCCCCGCAGACCCTCCCGGCACCGGGAGGA
>CAZHSL010000310.1:0-3739 GCA_964535185.1 uncultured Corynebacterium sp. | reverse complement strand
CGATGTAGGACGGCTCCCCGCCCTGCGTGCTGCGCACCTCCTGGATGCCGATCTGTCCGTTCTCGAGCGGCCCCCCGCCGGGAGCGTCCATGCGCAGGGAGTTGTTGTCGAGGATCAGGTCCTGGAGCGTCTGCGGGCTCGGCGAGGGAGTGTCATCGGTGCTCACGGACTCGACGATCCCGCCGGGACGGTCATCCAGCAGCGGCGTGTCCTCGCCGGTGACCGCTTCGTAGACCCCGACGCCGGCCGAGCCGACCGTGAGCAGTCCGGCGGCCCCGACCTCGGCGACGGTCGGTACCCGCTCACCGGTGGCCCAGTCCTCGAGGATCTCGCCCAGATGGCCGGCGTCCCTCTGGAACTGCGCGATCCCGTCGGTGTTCGCACCGAACAGGCCCAGGCCGCCCTCGAGCAGGTCGATCCCGGTGCCGAAGCCCCATCCGATCCCGTCGGAGACGAGACCGGCGAGGTCCGAGGCGGCGCCCTCCAGCGGGCCCTCGAGCCAGTCCGGCAACCAGGGGTTGTCCTCGTGGAGGTAGCCGCCGCCCGGCCGGGGCGCGTCCGCGGGGCCCGGGGCACCGTCCGGTGCCGAGGCGGCGTCCTGCTCGTCGGCCTCCCCGAGAGCTCCGTCGCCGAGCGCGCGCAGCTGCGCGCAGACGCTGCTGAGCCGGTCCGCGGCCAGGGAGGTCCAGCGGCCTCGGAACTCCTCGGCGTCGGCGCCCGTCCAGGACGCCGCGTGCACCGCGGTGGTCAGGCGGGAGGTGAGGTCCTCGACCTCGCCGGAGGCCGTGCGCAGGCGTTCGGCGTGCACGCGCAGCTGAGCGGTGTCCATTCCCCAGAAGGCGCTCATTGCGCACCCCCTGCGACGGTGCACTCGGCGGCGAAGCGGAGGCCCTGCTCGAGGATCGGCAGGAGCGTGCCGAGCACGTCGCCGCCGCCGACGGCGCGGACCTCGAGCGCCGCCGTCGCGGGCCGGTCCATCCGGTACATGCCCCGGCGGCCGGTCACCCACAGGCGGGACCAGGACACCGGCTGCTCCGTCACGCGCCGCCGCGGGTCGTGGAGGGTCAGGGAGAGGGAGAGGCGGGGCCCGGTCGCCGTGAGCGCATCCCGCAGGGAGTCGTCGAGGTCGGGGAGATCCGCGAAGGCCTCCCCGGCGGGGACGCCGTCGGCAAGGGCTGCGTACGCGAGGCGGTTCTGCTCGGGGCTCAGGCGCAGTGCGTCCTCGCCGCTCGCGACCTCGAGCCGTGCCGGGGCGAGGTCGATCCCGGACTCCTCGAGGAGGGAGGAGACCGCTGCGGGCACCTCCGCCGCCGCGAGCTCCGTCCACCGAGAGGGGTGGTCGTCGTCGGCCCTCTCCAGGGTCGCCCCGGCGGGATCCAGACCGATCCGCAGCCGCCGTGTCCTCTCTCCCTCGGTCACCGCCACGGCCAGCAGGGCGGGCGAGGTGAGCTGCCGCAGCACGAGGTCGGCGCCGGCGGCGCCGGTCCCCTCGACCTCGGGGGAGCGCGGTGGGGGCGGCCCGGCGCCGTCCACCAGGGCCCGGTACACCGGGTTCCAGCGCGCGGTCGACCCCGGTCCGCGGCGCACCCACTGCGCCGCGTGCTCCACGGTCGCGATCACCTCTGTCATCGCAGCCCCTTCGTCTCCCGACGGCCCCGTCGGCCGTCGCTCCTGCGGATGAGGCTATGCGCCAGGTCACAGGAGGGCGATGGGTACTTCTGCCCATGGGGACCGGGGCGTGGTGGGGAGGAACGGTCACAGCCTCCCCTCGTACACTGATCCGCGCCCCTCCGTCCGTCACCCCCAGGAGCAGCAGTGCCCACCTCCCCCCGCCCGGGCCCGCCCCGCCCGGCCATGTCGCCCGAGCTGCGTGAGGTCTATGCGGCACTGCTCGACCGGGCCCCCGAGAACCGGATCGAGCCGGACCTCTCGCGCATCGCGCGCGTGATGGAGCTGATGGGGGACCCGCAGAACTCCTACCGGTCCGTCCGCATCGCCGGCACCAACGGCAAGACCACGACCGCCCGGATCCTCGAGCGGATCCTGCGCGAGGCCGGGCTGCGCACCGGTCGCACCACCAGCCCGCACCTGCGCTCCCCCGTGGAGCGGATCGCGATCGACGGCGCCTCGATCGACGAGGAGGGCTTCCTCCAGGCCTACCGCGACGTGGAGCCGTTCGCGGCGATCGTCGACGCCGAGCAGGAGGCCGCCGGGGGAGTGCGGCTGACCTACTTCGAGTACCTCACCGCGATGGCCTTCCAGGCCTTCGCCTCCGCCCCGGTGGACGTCGCCGTCGTCGAGACCGGCCTCGGCGGCACCTGGGACGCCACCGGCGTCGTGGACCCCGATGTCACGGTCATCACACCGATCTCCCTGGACCATCAGGACTACCTCGGCGAGACGATCGCCGAGATCGCGGGGGAGAAGGCCGGGATCCTCACCGCGGAGGCCACCGCGGTGATCGCCTCCCAGCCCTACGAGGACGCGGCCGACGTGCTGCGCGAGCGGATCGCCGAGCTCGGCACCGAGGCGGCGATCGAGGACCAGCAGATCGGGGTGCTCTCGCACACACCCGGTGTCGGCGGGCAGATGCTGACCCTCCAGGGCATCGCCGGACGCTACGAGCAGGTCTTCCTCTCCCTGCTCGGCGAGCACCAGGCGCGCAACGCCCTGCTGGCCGTCGCCGCGGCCGAGGCGCTGCTCGGCGACGGCGGCACCGTCCTGGACGGTGAGCTGCTGGGAGCGGCGCTGGCGAGCGTGACCTCGCCGGGGCGCGCCGAGGTGGTGCGCCAGGCGCCGACCGTGCTGCTGGACGCCGCCCACAACCCCGCCGGGGCGATGACGCTGGTCGAGACCGTCCGCGAGAACTTCCGCTTCACCCGCACCGTCGGCCTGATCGGCATCCTGCAGGAGAAGGACGCCGCCGAGATCCTCGACGTGCTCGAACCGCTCCTGGACAGCGTGGTCATCACCCAGTCGAGCTCGCCGCGCGCGATCCCCGCCGACCGCCTGGCCGACCTCGCCCGGGACGTCTTCGACGACGAGGAGCGGGTGCACGAGCAGGCGAGCCTGCCCGATGCGATCCAGACCGCCGTCGACCTCGCGGAGGAGGGCGGCGAGCAGTTCGGCGGCGTGGTGGCGGCGGGCTCGATCACACTGACCGCCGAGGTCCGCGCCCTGCTCGGCGTCCCCGAGGAGGAATGAGCATGGACCTGGACCTCACGCCCTCGCCCCGCCCCCACGGCGCGCAGCGGATGTTCTCGGCCACGATCCTCGTCATCGAGGCCTTCGTGGTGTTCTTCGCCGTGCTGGCCGCGCACCAGCTGGTCCCCGAGGACCGGGTGCTGACCTGGTCCTGGGGGCTGCTCACCCTGCTCGCCCTGGTGCTGTGCTCGGGGATGCTGCGACGCGGCGCGTGGCCGTACTGGTGCGGCCTCGCCCTGCAGGTGCCGGTGGTGCTGCTCGGCCTGCAGCTGACCCCGATGTGGGTGGTGGGCGCCGGCTTCGCCGCCCTGTACGCCTACGGCGCCTTCAAGGGCCATCAGCTCGACCGGGAGAAGGACGCCGTGGACGCCGCGGTGCACGAGTCGCGGGCACGGGACGAGCAGGGCCCGACGGGCTGAGCCGGGCCGCGGAGGTGCGCGCGGCCGTGCCTGCTGCGCGGTGCCGGACCTCGCCGGATCCGTGGGTACCCTGGTGCCATGACCGCACAGCGCACACTCGTCCTGCTCAAGCCCGA